>CAMBQX010000001.1 GCA_945870085.1 Bifidobacterium breve
CCAGATGCGCGCATGCGCGGCGCTTTAATTACCGCGTACTTAGCCGGGGTGGCTGCGACACGATCGATATTGAACGTGGAGCCACTTGCTTCAGCCACTGACGAGCTTGTAGTGGCACTTGTTGCACCCACTATCCAACGACTACTCGACCCAACACAGCCACTTGCTGCCAAGGATGCAGCCGGGCAGCCATAAGGTCATCGGGTGCCAATAGTTCGCAGTATCTTCGAGCAGATTGCCAAGAACGATGCCCTCGGGGCGTTCATAGCAGGTACGCCGGTTGGCCGCGAGTTCGTGCACCGGGTTGCCGGGGGTGAGCAAGTTGAAGATGTAATTGAAGCAGCACAACAGTTGGCCGACTCTGGACGTCTTATTAGTTTGGAGCGTGCGGTCCGCGGCGACATCGAAGAGTCAGAGAGCGCCTTGGTCTTTGCCGACTACGCAATGGCCGTGAGCGCGCTAGCTTCAACATCCTTATCTCGCATCTCCGAGGTGGCAATTCTCCCGGAGTTCATACTTGGTGGACGTTCTAGGGTCGAGCCGTTGAGAGAATTATGCTCGCAGGCGCAGGCCAGTCAAGTAGGTGTGATGATCGGGATGGGCCCCGATGATTTGGTTGATGAGACAATTGACCTAGTAGGTGGATTACGCTCAGATGGCTTCGACGTTGGAGTGACGTTGCAGTCAGTGCTAAGACGTACCGAAATAGATTGCGAAACCTTCGGGGGTCGGGTGCGCCTTGTTAAAGGGGCACATAGCTCTGGCTCACTTGATCGATTCGGCCAGGCGATAGAAGCGGACAAGTCGTATATCCGCTGCGCCAAAGCCCTGTTGAGAGCAAATGCTGAATCTGGTTTTGCCACCCATGACCCCCGCCTGATTGAGATCATCCAGACGGTCGCTGCTCGGCTTCATCATGAAAAAGGCAGTTACGAGTTCGCCATGTATTACGGCCGCAGTTCGGGGTTGCAGCAGCGATTGGTCGACGCGGGTGAGGCGGTTCGGGTATATATCCCGTTCGGCCCGCAGTGGTTCGGCCGCCTCGTGGGAGGCTTGGCCGAAAGACCGACCGGTTTACTCCCGGCGATCAGGTCGCTGCTGCCAGGTGCCTGATAACCGTTTATCGAAAGGAAATGACGTGACACGAATCGCGGTCCTTGGCGGCGGGGTGATGGGCGAGGCGCTAATCGTCGGCCTACAGCACCAAATGAACCCTTCTCCGATTATCGTGGTGGCCGAAAAACGAGGGGATCGGTCGGCTGAGCTAATTGACCGGTTTGGGGTGACGATTGCGGCTCCGGCTGACGCCGTAATCGGAGCCGACGTGGTAATCATCGTGGTTAAGCCGCAGGACATCCGCGCGGTAGTAAATGAGATTGCAACTGGCGTGGCCGACGGTGCCTTGGTTATTTCCATCGCTGCCGGCATCACGACTTCTTCAATTGAAGAAGTAATCCCGCAAGCTAATGTGGTGCGGGCGATGCCAAATACGCCAGCGCGAATTGAACTTGGGGTCACCGGGATTAGCGCAGGCGCTAATTGCGCTGCATCGGCAGCGACTCAAGCTGCGGGGTTACTTGCATCAGTTGGTACCGTCATTTTGGTGCCCGAAGATTTACAAGATGCAATAACCGCAGTCTCCGGCAGTGGCCCGGCATATGTTTTCTTTTTAGCAGAGGCCCTGATTGCTGGTGCGCTGGAGGTGGGGCTAAGTGCGAAAGATGCTCGAACCGCGGTGGTGCACACCCTGCTCGGAGCAGCCCACCTACTTGAGGTAAGCCCCGAAGAACCAGCGGTGCTGCGCGGCAAGGTCACCTCACCCGGTGGCACCACAGCGGCGGCGATCGCGGTGTTGCAAGAGCACGACGTCCTCGACACTTTCGTATCGGCGATCAAAGCCGCAAGGGATCGAAGCCAGGACTTAGCTAAATCTTGAGTCGACTGTTAGCGGTTGTCAGGTGCATCGCGGTCGGTGGCGGAGGCTAGTAGTGGCGAGATCACGCGTCGTGGGCCCGGCCCCAGCAAATTGACAAAGCCAGCGGCCACCGAGTCAATCCGCAGGTTGAACTCTCAAAGGGGGTCCAAATGGCGGATTGGGGCACCCTGCGGCCCAATTATTTAGCAATTTGGCAAACCACCTTTCCCTGTGGCCCCGGGTGCCACTAGTGTTCGTTTTCTGATCACGCATCGGCAGGGGAGCCGAAGCGGACTGCCTGCAGAAAGTTCGGTGCAAAATGAATAACAACGTCGAGCGCGGCTTTGCCGAGGTTCGCTTCCTGACAGTTGCCGAGGTTGCCTCGGTAATGCGGGTTTCAAAGATGACCGTTTATCGATTGGTGCACGGCGGTGAGCTCCCCGCGGTCCGCGTTGGCCGCTCCTTCCGGGTGCCAGAGCAGGCCGTCCACGACTACCTTCGGGACTCCTTTGTGGAGACCGCCTGAGGCCCCAGATAGGCTGCATGTTGCTAGTGGGCGTTCCTGGGCTTCCTGAACGCATTTTTTGAAAGACGAACGCGAGGATTTTTCATGGGCTCAGTGATAAAGAAGCGCCGCAAGCGGATGGCAAAGAAGAAGCACCGCAAACTGCTGCGCCGTACCCGAGTTCAGCGCCGCAACAAGGGCTAGTCAGGCCCGGGTAACAAGTCACCGCGATCAGCAAGCTAGGGGGTCGGTCATGGGGCGCGTGGTCCTAGTCACCGGTGTCTCGCGTTACCTCGGTGGGCAAATTGCCCGAATCCTCACTAAGGATCCGAATATTGATCAGGTCATCGGCGTTGACGTAGTGCCGCCGAAAGTGAAGTTGTCGCAGATGCAGTTCGTCCGCGCCGATATCCGAAACCCAGTTATTGCCAAGGTCCTTGGCGAGGCCGGTGTCGACACCGTGGTCCACATGGGGGTGATTGCTACCCCGAGGCAGGCCGGTGGTCGGGCGAATATGAAAGAAATCAACGTCATCGGCACGATGCAGCTACTTGCGGCCTGTCAGCGAACCCCTAGTGTCAAGGCATTAGTTGTTAAGTCGTCAGCTTCGGTTTACGGAAGCGGACCAAAAGACCCAGCGATGTTCACCGAAGAAATGCAACCTCGGCATACCCCACGGTCAGGGTGGGCGAAAGACTCGGTTGAGGTCGAGGGATACGTACGCGGCTTTGCGCGGCGGCGGCCAGATGTAGCTGTGACCACTTTGCGGTTCGCTAACATGATCGGCCCTGGTATCGATACGGCGATGACAACTTACTTTTCCCTACCCGTGATACCCACGGTGTTGGGTTTTGATGCTCGGTTGCAATTCATTCACGAAGATGACGGCCTTGAGTTCGTTAAGCGTGCCGTATTGGGTAGTTATGCCGGGACTTTCAATGTCTCCGGCAGCGGCATTTTGATGCTGTCTCAGGCGATCCGTCGAACCGGTCACAAACGCGTTTCGCTTCCGGAGTTTTTGTTCATGCCGTTTGGTCGCAGCATTAGCAGCGCTGGTTTAATTGATTTCACCATCGAACAGGTGCGCTACTTGACTTTCGGCAGGGTACTTGACACCTCCCTCGCCCAAACTACTTTTGGGCATACTCCATTGTATTCAACTCCGCAAGCATTCGAGAGTTTTCTAGCTCGACGCGAGGTGTCAGTTGCCTGACGCAAAAATAATTCCGATTCACGGAGACGACCCGGTCGTTCCGCGCCTTGTTGCAGACCTTGAGCCAGATGCAATGGCACGAATGATGGAGTTCTGGGAATTCGTGCAGCGGAGGCTAGCCGGAGATTATTCAGTTGATGATTTTGGTTTTGATCCGGAGTTCAACGACAAGGTATTGATGGCCTTGGCGCGTCCGCTCTACAAGTCTTGGTTTCGCGTTGAAGCCTCTGGCCTAGAAAATGTGCCCGAAGAAACCGGGGCACTGGTGGTGGCGAATCATTCCGGTGTCATCGCCTTTGATGCGGTTATGACTCAGTTGGCACTCCTAGATGAGCATCCCGCCCACCGCCATCTGCGCATGCTCGGATCAGACCTAGTGTTCCAGAGCCCGTTTCTAGGTGAGATCGCCCGAAAGGCGGGTCACACCTTGGCCTGCCATCCCGATGCGGAGCGCCTCTTAAGTGATGGCGAGATTGTGGGAGTTTGGCCGGAGGGCTATAAGGGCATTGGTAAACCATTTGCTGAACGCTACAAACTGCAGCGTTTCGGCCGCGGTGGTTTCGTGGCAGCGGCACTTCGAACGAAAACCCCAATTATTCCGACCGCCATTGTGGGCGCCGAGGAAACGTACCCGATGATCGCGAATGCGACCGTAGTTGCTCGACTACTTGGTTTGCCGTACTTCCCGATTACGCCGACTTTCCCACTACTTGGCCCACTTGGATTGATCCCACTGCCGAGTAAGTGGTTCATTCACTTCGGTGAACCAATTCACACCGACCAATTTCCAGAAAATGCTGCGGATGACCCGATGCTGGTATTTGACTTGACCGATCAGGTGCGTGAGCAAATTCAGCAGACTCTTTATCGGCTCTTAATGCAGCGGACCTCGGTGTTCGGCTAGCGCTTGCGACGGCCTATTGCGTAGCCGATGGCCAAGCCGAGCGCAATGCCACTTGCCGCTGACAAACTTGGTGTGGAGTACTCCTTGAGTTGCGCGCGCCGGCGAAAATCCCGTATCACCCAATTATTTTCGCGAGCATGTGCCCGCAGGGTTGAGTCAGGATTAACCGCGACGGGATTGCCCACGGCTGAAAGCATTGGAATGTCATTTGATGAATCCGAGTAAGCGGAGCAGGCGCTGAGGTCTAGGCCTTCGCGGGCTGCGAGAGATCTGACGGCTTCAGCTTTTGCCAGGCCGTGCAGCGGGGGCCCGTTGAGCCGGCCGGTGTATATCCCGTTCTTGACTTCCGAAACCGTGCCGAGTGCGCCGGTAAGGCCTAAGCGTCGCGCCACCATGGTTGCTAGTTCAACCGGGGTCGCGGTTACGAGCCAGACTTGCTGCCCAGCATCAAGATGGGCTTGGGCTAGCGCCAGGGATCCGGCGATGAGTTTGTCGACCATGCTCTCGTTGAAGATCGTTTCACCGAAAGCATTAAGTTCTTCAACACTTCGTCCTTGCACGAAAGAGAGCGCGGCCTCGGTAACCGAAGCTATATCTTCGAGATCCTCGGATCCGCTGACCACAAACTTAATTTGCTTGACAGCGAAGCCAGCGATCTCCGGCATCGTGAAATATTTGCGTTTAGCTAAGCCGACGGCAATGTGAAACACACTCGCGCCGCGGATGATTGTGTTGTCGAGGTCGAAGAATGCAGCGCTGTGGGCATGCTCGTGCGGGCTAGACGACTCCGTGCCCGCTTTTGCCGAAGCCTGGCCGGCGCGGCGATAGGCCGAGAGCACATCGAGGTTTCCGGTTTGGGTCGTGGGCGCTGCGGGCGAATCCGGTGCCGTCATAGGCTGAGCGTACCTAGGGGAGCGGCTCCTGCACAGGTCTGGAGGGAGGAGTTGGGATGACACCGAACTCCAACGTGGCTGAATTTGTCCGAAATTCGGCACGCAATTACCCAACCCAAGTTGCCGTCATTGATTCAGATCGGACCTTGACTTGGGCAGAACTTGATGCGCAGATTGATGCATTCGCGTGCGGTCTAATACAGCGCGGTTTGCACGCGGGTGAACGGGTAGCTGGTCTTCTTGGTAACTCAGCTGATTTTGTCGTTGCATATTTCGGTATCTTGCGCGCCGGCCTTGTTGCTGTTCCGCTCAACCCCGCATACACGGCGCCGGAGATCGCCCTACTAATAGCTGATTCGGGTGCGCGTCTTTTGCTTGTAGACGAAGGCACGGCGGCTACCGCCAACGCGGCAACGGCGTCACTTGCGGCCTGCGAAGTAATCGTCTTAGGAAGCAAACCCTGGCTTGAAATCCTGGAAACAGGTTCGCAACTGGTGCTCGCCGAGCAAGTCACCCCTACAAATGCTCTTGCACTCCTGCTTTTTACCGCAGGCACCAGTGGGCGCCCTAAGGGGGCAATGCTCACTCATGGCGCCCTACGTGCGAATGTCGAGATGATTAAGTCATTGCAGGACCCACCCGCGGTGCAGCATAGTGATGTAGTACTGCTCGTACTTCCAATGTTCCACGTCTACGGGCTAAATGCCGCACTTGGCCTAGCGGCCTCGGCCGGGGCAACTTGCGTAGTACTAGATCGCTTTGATCCGGTCGGCAGCCTTGAGGTCATCACCAAGCACGGGGTCACTACCGTGGCTGGTGTCCCCGGGATGTATCTGGCCTGGTCTCAGATACCCGGCGCCCGCGAAGCACTTGCTGGTGTTCGACTATTCACCTGCGGGGGTTCGCCGTTGCCACCGCGAGTATTCGAAGAGTTTGCCGCGGCCACCGGCCAGGAAATTTTTGAAGGCTATGGCATGACCGAAACCGCACCGGTTGTCGCGACAACTTTGGTCTCGGGCGTGCCCAAGCCCGGTTCAGTCGGTCGGCCATTGCCCGGAGTGCAGGTGCGTTTGGTAAACGATGAAGGTTCTGACTCTGGATCCGACGCGGAAGAAGGGGATCCGGGTGAGATGTGGGTTCGAGGTTCATCGGTGTTTAGTGGCTATTGGCCGGATGGGGTTGGTGGGTCCGACGCTGACGGTTGGTTCCGTTCCGGTGACATCGCATTCTTTGACGCGGATGGTGACCTACACATTGTTGATCGCCGGCGTGAAGTGATTTTGGTTAGTGGTTTCAATGTTTATCCACGCGAAATCGAAGTTACCATTGATTCGATGGAGGCTGTAGCTGAAGTTGCCGTGATCGGAGTGCCTGATGACGCGACAGGCGAGGCAGTTACGGCGCTCGTGGTTGCAGTGCCGGGTAATGCACTTTCGATAGCAGATGTTGCTGCGTACTGCGCCGAGCGGCTGGCGCGCTTTAAATGTCCATCGGTGATTCGAGTAGTTGATGCGCTTCCACACTCGGCAACCGGCAGGGTGGCTAAAGGCCGACTTCGTGAGGTTTATGGAGATGAGTGACAAGCGCGCACTTGACCATTCATGAACGTCACAATTGTCGGCAAGCCGGGCTGTCACCTATGTGATGAGGCCCGGGCAATCGTTGAGCAGGTGTGCGCGGAGACCGGTGCTACCTGGGATGAAGTCTCAGTGCTGGAGGATATTTCCCTCTTTGATTCTTATTGGGAGAAGATCCCGGTGTTGCTCATTGATGGGGAGGTTCACGATTTCTGGAGAGTGGATCCGGAAAGGTTACGTAAAGCCTTATCCCGATAATCGGACACGAGTGTCCGCTCAACTTTGTGAAGTCGGGAACTAATGCCTACCCTTAGGTCACCTCGTCGAATGCGGCGGGGCTTCCCAGCAGGAGCAACGTGTCAATCTCCCTCGGCAAAGGTCGGCCCCGTGAGGCCGGTCGTGGTATCCCAGATGCCACGGTAGCCCGGCTACCGGTATACCACCGTGTGTTGGTCTCCCTTAGTGAGGCCGGGGTGCAGACGGTTTCCTCTGAGGCCTTGGCCGCTAAATGCGGGGTCAGTTCGGCTAAATTTCGCAAGGACCTCTCCTATTTGGGCTCGTATGGAACCCGTGGGGTTGGCTACGACGTTTCTTACTTGACCTACCACATCAGCCGCGAGTTGGGCTCCGCGCAACCTTGGGGCGTAGTGATCGTGGGAGTTGGCAATTTAGGTCGGGCATTGATTTCCTATCGGGGGTTTACGTCACGTGGTTTCGCCGTAGTGGGCCTAGTCGATAATCATCCTGACGTTGTAGGAGAATCCATCACGCTTAGTGATCTCGGCAATCTCGAAGCGTTGAAAGTTCGCCCACTTATCGAACTCGAGGCCATCGTCGGCGCGACCAAAGCCCAAATTGGGGTGATTGCCACTCCGGCGGATTGTGCCCAAGGGGTTTGTGACCGGCTCGTGGCCTCAGGGATTCGCAGCATCTTGAATTTCGCGCCGGTGGTTCTCGAGGTCCCCAACGCAGTTGAGGTACGCAAAGTTGATCTCGCGGTTGAATTGCAGATTCTCGCATTCCACGAGCAACGCCGTGGCTATGAGCCGGAGGCGATGAACGCATGACCAAGCCTAAAAATCCAGTAATACCAAATGAGCCAATCAGCACCAGCCCAGGAGACATTGTGAATACGACTACCAAGGCCCGCAAAAAGGTGACCCTCGGTTCGGTCGCGCTTGTCGCAGCTGGCCCGGGTGATCCGGAGTTGCTGACACTTCGCTCGGCAGCACTTCTGCGCGACGCTGAAGTCGTCATTGTTGATGCTGAAGCGATTGACATAGCCAACGCCCACGCAAATGCCGGCGCCGAAATCATCATCGCGGTTGATCAAGAAGGTGCGCCCCTAGATCAGGTGGAGCGGGCCAAATTAATCGTGAATGCTGCGCGAGATGGCAAGCGCACCGTACGCCTCATCGCCGGCGACCCCGTAGTCGACGGCACGTTACTTCATGAGGCGGCGGCGCTACGTAAAGCCAAGGTGCCTTTTGAGGTTGCCCCGGGAGTCAGCGAAGTTACCGGTATCCCGGCATATGCCGGATTTGGATTAACCGGTGGCCGCACTCGGCAATTTCGGGTGGTAGACGCTGATGATGCCGACTTGGATTGGACTGACCTAGTCAACCCGCGCATCACTCTTGTGGTACTCAATGGAGCAGATAAAGTTGCTGAAATTGCGGCGATGCTCGTGCAGGCTGGTGCCGATCCGCAGACCCATATCGCGGTAACCCGAAGGGGTACCACGGTGGATCAGCGAACAATTGCCAGCACTTTGTCCGAGATTGGCAATACTTCAAAGCTGATGAAACTCACTGGTGTTGGCATCGTGGTCGTCGGAGATGTCGTTGCACAGCGCGAGAAATTGGATTGGTTCGAGGTTAAGTCGCTTTTCGGCTGGCGCGTGTTAATCCCACGTACCCAAGACACCACCGGTTCGATCATCGCGCTGCTCCGCGGGCATGGGGCGGTACCCATGGAGGTGCCGACGATTTCGGTCGAGCCGCCGCGGACCCCGCAGCAAATTGACCGGGCAATCCACGGACTTGTTTCCGGTCGCTATGAGTGGATTGGTTTTACGTCGGTAAACGCGGTTCGAGCTATCCGTGAAAAACTAGATGAGTACGGCCTTGATGCGCGGTCTTTCGCGGGCCTGAAAGTGGCGGCGGTGGGCGACAGCACGGTGGCCTCGCTAATCGAATTCGGCGTACGCCCGGATTTAGTTCCGGTCGGTGACCAGTCAACTAGGGCCTTGCTTGAAGACTGGCCGATATACGACTCATTGACCGATCCAATCAACCGGGTCTTCCTGCCCCGCGCGGATATCGCAACCGACACTTTGGCCGCTGGTTTGGCTGAACTTGGCTGGGAGGTCGAAGACATCACGGCTTATCGCACCGTGCGGGCAGCGCCACCGCCCGCCGAGGTGCGCGAAGCCATCAAAACCGGTGGTTTCGACGCGGTGTTGTTCACCTCTAGCAGCACGGTGCGCAACCTCGTTGGCATCGCGGGCAAGCCACACCACACCACAATCGTGGCGTGCATTGGCCCGCAGACCGCCAAGACTGCTGAGGAGCACGGACTGCGTGTCGACGTACTCGCCGGCACCAGCACCTTGCACGGGTTGGTCGAGGCGGTTGCGGCTCATGGTGAGCTTCTGCGCGAAGCGGCTCTCGAATCCGGTGAAGGCAGTTGGCGCCCGAGTCGGCGGCGCACTGCTGCGCGCCGCAAAGTCACGTAACTTAGAGTGGTTCGCATGGGTGGCGAAGAGCGAACTGTTGTACATCTTCTCCGGCATGGCGAGGTATACAACCCAGAAGGTGTCCTCTACGGGCGCCTACCAGGTTATGTCCTTTCTGATCTTGGGCAGGTGATGGCAACACGAGCGGCAGCGGCCTTGGCCGAAAACGACGTAACCGCTGTCATCGCATCGCCGATGGAGCGCGCTCAGCAAACCGCGCAGCCTATTGCGGCAAAGCACGGATTAACCATTCAAACCGATCCGTTGCTGATTGAAGCCGACAATATCTTTGAGGGTCAGCGGGTTAGCGTCGGTGACGGAGTACTGAAGCAGCCAAAGACGTGGCGCCACCTCTGGAACCCATTTCGCCCATCCTGGGGTGAGCCATATGACGAAGTGGCCTCGCGTATGACCGCTGCGGTGCACGCGGCACGTGATCAAGTTCGCGGCCACGAAGCAGTTCTGGTCAGCCATCAATTACCTATTTGGGTGGCACGCCTAGCTGCCGAAGACCGCCGGCTTTGGCATGACCCGCGTAGCCGGCAGTGCACACTTGCTTCACTAACTTCGTTGACGTATGAAAATGACGACCTGGTAGCAATCACCTATACCGAGCCCTCACGTGATCTTCTGGCGAAGGCCAGCAAGGTTGCCGGCGCATAGCCGTCATGATGTACCGCAGCATTCTCCGATTCGCGCTGGTGCTCGTCGCCGGGAGCACGCTGTTCTTAATCACCGCATGCGGTAGTGGCGAGCCGGCTTCACCCGCCGGAGCTGATGCCGGGTTCGTGGCCGGCGATGGTTCGATCGTTGTTTTGCCCGTAGCGGGGCGGCAGCCGGCACCTGCTCTTATCGGCCCCACCCTCGAGGGCGGCACTTTTGACCTGAGCATGGTTAAAGGTCAGGTGGTAGTACTAAATGTTTGGGCCTCATGGTGCGCACCATGTCGAGCCGAAGCCCCGGCACTCGAAGCTGCCTGGTTGAAGTTTGCTGGCCAAGATGTGCAATTCATCGGGCTCAATACCCGGGATTCACCGAAGTCTGCAGAGGCATTCGTCAATCGGTTCAAGGTGACGTATCCCAGCCTCATTGATACCGATGGGCAATTGCAATTGTTGTTTCGCGACACCTTGCCACCGCAAGCGATTCCATCGACCCTGATCATCGACAGGCAGGGCCGCGTGGCAGCGCGTGCGCTCGGCACGGTAAGTGAGTCATCCCTCCGCGCCCTGATCGAGCCACTCTTGGAAGAGCAGCCGTGATCGGTGACCTGATGGCGAGCGGGTCTCTCCTATTCGCTTTTCCGGTGGCCTTTGCCGCGGGCCTAATAGCTTTCCTTAGCCCCTGCGTGCTGCCTTTGGCCCCCGGGTACGTGTCGTATATGACCGGCTTGACCGGGGCTGAACTTGCCGATGGACGCAAGAGTCGCATGCTGCTGGGCAGTGTGCTTTTCGTGCTCGGCTTTAGTGTGGTCTTTGTCTCCTTTGGAGCATTCTTCGGCGGCGTAGGTTCGATCCTCCTGCAATATCAAGATGTCATTACCCGGGTGTTTGGGGTTGCGGTCATCATCATGGGGCTAGCTTTTATGGGTTTGATCCCAGGGTTACAACGCGAGTGGCGTATTCACCGACTGCCAAACTGGGGGGTTGCTGGTGCACCCATCCTTGGGGTGTTGTTCGGTTTGGGCTGGACCCCATGTATAGGTCCAACCCTTGCGGCAGTGCAGACCCTCGCCTTCACCGAAGCCAGCGCTCTGCGCGGCGCCTTGCTTTCATTTGTCTACTGCCTTGGCCTCGGGCTGCCTTTCGTTTTACTCGCTGTGCTGTTCAACCGAACCGCTCGCGCACTGGCTTGGGTCAAAGGTCACTACCTGTTGGTGATGCGTATCGGTGGGGGCATGTTAGTTATTGTCGGGGTGCTTCTGGTGACAGGAGCCTGGACGGATTTCACGATTTGGCTCCGCACTTCGGTACCAACTTTTGAGACGGTGCTCTAGATGTCCAAACAGGCACCGACCCTGCCGCCCATGGGCGCACTTGGATTTCTTCGATTTACCTGGCGCCAGTTAACCAGCATGAAGACCGCTTTGATTTTGCTTTTTTTGCTAGCAATCGCAAGTGTGCCGGGGTCAATATTTCCGCAGCGAGGTAATAACCCGTTGCGAGTTAATGAGTGGATTTCTGACAGCCCAACCTTTGGACCCATCTTCGATGCCTTTGGTTTCTTCGATGTTTATTCTTCGCCCTGGTTCGCGGCTGTGTATTTGCTTCTTTTCATCTCGCTGATTGGTTGCGTGTTACCTCGCACGAAGGTGCATTGGCGAGCCATGTTTGCGCCTCCGCCCCCGGCGCCGCGCAATCTACTGCGTCTGCCAGAGTCGATGTCATTTGAAGTCAGCGCTCCCACCGATGAAGTTTTAGCACGGGGCCGAAAGTACTTATCAGGTAGACGCTGGCGCCTGCTGGTAGCCGAAAACTCTGTAGCAGCCGAAAAGGGCTATCTGCGCGAGACTGGAAACCTGCTGTTCCATTTCTCGCTAATCTTGATTTTAGTTGCCATCGCCCTTGGCGGTCTTTTTGGCTGGAAAGGCAATGTCATCGTTCGCACGGGGCAAGGGTTTTCCAATACTTTGACCCAATATGACGCTTGGGGCGGTGGGCGATTCACCGGGGCATCGCGGCTGTCACCGTTCTCGTTCACCCTCGACAAGTTCAATGTTGAATTCGATCGGAGCGAGGCCCAGCGGGGTTCGCCGAAACTATTCGAAGCGGATGTGACCTACCGTCGGTCACCGGGTACCGATGCTGAGAATGCTCGCATCGAAGTTAATACTCCGCTTGAGATCGATGGTGCAAAAGTCTTTTTGGTCGGTCATGGATATGCACCGCATCTCGTCGTGCGAGATGCGGGGGGTGAAATCACATTTGACGACACCGTCGTCTTCTTACCGCAGGATGGCAATTTCACGTCAACCGGCGTGGTGAAAATCCCAGATTCGAACCCGCAATTGGGTTTTCAGGGTATTTTCGTACCAACGGCAGCGTCGAATAACTTGCGTGGACCGATTTCGATTTTCCCGGGCCCTGATGATCCTGCCGTTTTCATGTCGGCCTGGCGCGGCGATATGGGGTTAGACAGTGGGGCCCCTCAGAGTGTGTACCGACTAGATACCGCGGCCATGGAGCAGATCGGAATCGTAGCTTTACGCCAAGGTCAAACTTGGACCCTTCCCGATGGTTCCGGGTCTATTGCCTTCACGGGCTTTGAGCGTTGGGCGTCATTTCAGATCGCGTACGACCCGGGGAAGGAGATTGCTTTACTAGGAGCGGTACTTGCAATCACCGGCTTGTTATTGACGCTATTTATTCGAAGACGTCGAGTCTGGATAACGGCGACGACGAATACTGAGGGAGTTACGGTGGTTAACCTTGCAGGGTTGGCACGCATTGAATCTGCTGATCTGCCAGGTGAACTACAATCGCTGCGTAGTGTCGTCAGCGATTTGCCTGACACTGCGTCGGCAAGTTCTAATGACGAAACGAGGGAGCAAAAGTGAGCGCGACTCAATTGGCCGCGGCGAGCAATGCGGCGGTATACGCCTCAATGGTTACCTTGACTTTTGCAATGGTGTCCTTTGCGATTTCATTTGCCTCTGGCCGACGCCGAGTCGTTGTAGTGGCACCTGCGCCGGTCGAAATGAATTCGTCAGGTAGCACTGCCGTGTTAACCAGGTCGGTCGGAGGCACCCCGACCGATAACCAAACGGGTAGACGTTCAGCAAATATCGGTATGTCCTTGACCTGGTTGGGATTTGTGGTGCTGCTCGCTGGAGTGGTGTTGCGCGGAGTGTGGGCGGGACGAGTGCCATGGGGCAACATGTACGAGTTCTCGATCACTTCAGCGTTGGGCATTCTCGGAGTGTTTTTACTTATTTCACTGCGCCGTGATGTGCGCTGGCTCGGCCTTTTCATTGTTATCCCAGCGCTGTTGACCCTTGGCCTAGCAGTGACGGTGCTTTACACCGAGGCTGCTCAATTGGTGCCTGCATTGAAGTCCTATTGGCTGATCATTCACGTGTCGGCGGCGATCATCTGCGCGGGTGCATTCACGCTGGCGGCTTCCACCGCCGGGCTAGCATTGGTCCAATCACGAGCGGAGCGGCGCGGTAAGTCTGGCCTAGCGCGGGTTCCTTCGGCTGAAAAGCTTCGTACGTTGACATATCGAGTACTCGCATTCGCGTTTCCGCTCTGGACTTTTGCGGTAGTGGCTGGAGCTATCTGGGCCGAAAATGCGTGGGGCCGGTATTGGGGCTGGGATCCAAAGGAGACCTGGGCATTTATCACTTGGGTTATCTACGCCGCATATTTGCACGCTCGCTCAACAGTTGGCTGGCGCGGAGACCGTGCCTCCTGGGTTGCTATCGCCGGCTGGGCGGCTTTCATCATTAACTATTTCGGGGTAAATATCTTTATCAACAGCTTGCACTCGTACTCAGGGGTTTAGGTCTAAGCCGCACTTAGGCAGGCCTTAAGCCTCGCCGCGGCGCTCTCGCATGCGTCGGCGCCACGCCTCTTCGTCAAGGCCCTTTAAGAATTTGGGGTCATCGTCTGGGGCAATTGGCCCACGGCGCCGAAATAAGCCACCGGAGGTAGGTCGCGGGCGGCCCAGGAAGAACCACAAGATCCCACCGATGAGAGGAATGAGCACCACCAGCGCCAACCAGAGCATCTTTGGCAGGGTGCGGGCTTCAAGCCGTGGGGTGCGCAGCACGTCAATGATGAATGAGATGTACATCGCAACGAGAACCAAAACTCCAAGGACCCGCAGCATGAGCACACCTCCCAGTTCGTCGTAATTCCAGAATTCAGGTGACTGTCTATATGAAGAATAACGCTTGTTCACGCATATTAACGAACACCCGTGGCATTCGCCAACCGCGGTCTCGGGTTAGAGCAACCGGGTGCCGTACGCTGTGAACGTGAAAACATCGTGGTGGGTGGTTATTCGCTTCACCGCACTTAGATTGTTGCTCTTTGGATTCCTGTGGCTGCTTATTCAATTAACTACCCCACTTCGGGGCTTGCTGGCCGCCGTGGTCGCGCTGCTGATCTCCGGGGTCATCAGCGTGGTAGTGCTTGATCGGCAGCGCGCCGCAATGGGCGCAGCTTTGGGGGCTTTCTTCGGGCGGATTAATGCGCGCATTGATGAATCAACACGCGCAGAAGACGAAGCAGACGATACCCAGAGATTAAGCGAGCAACTAGGCCGGAGGCTAGGCGAGGGCGATCAAGATACCCAAGCCGAGACCGTAGAAAAGAACGAGTAATCCAGTCTGCTTCAGCGCCGGGATCAGCGCCGGCCCGGTTGCGCCACTAAGAATCAAGCGAATCGGTGCAATTATCAAGATGACAAGCGCTAAGAGAACCAGCCAAGAAGTAAGTGCCGCAGTGATAAGCGTCGTGATTGCTGTGGTGATGATGCACACAACATAAAGTGTGCGGGTGCGCTGGACTCCAATTCGAACTGCGAGGGTGTTCTTGCCGGCTTGCTGGTCACTTGGTAGATCGCGCAGGTTATTGGTGACAAGAACCGCGCAGGCAAGTGTGCCGACACCGATGGAGGCAATAAATGCCGCGAGGGTAATCGTGCCCGACTGCACATAGCAGGTTCCTACCACGGGCACCAGGCCGAAAAAGATAAGGACGAACACCTCGCCAAGACCGTGGTAGCCGTATGGTTTTGGCCCACCGGTGTAAAGCCAGGCGGCGCTCACGCAGGCAAGGCCAACGAGTAGCAGCCACCATGCTTGGGTAGCGATCACCAGTGCCAGCCCGGCAAGGCACGCGATGCCAAACGCAATAAAAGCGGCTAGGCGCACACTTCTTGGGCTGGCCATACCCTGACCTACCAGCCGAACCGGGCCAACGCGATTGTTATCCGTGCCGCGGATTCCGTCGCTGTAGTCATTCGCAAAGTTGACACCAATTTGCAGGGCTAATGCGACCACCACCGCCAAGCAGGCACGGCCAATTCGGAGCGAGTCAGCATTGATGGCGAGGCCGGTACCGACAACCACCGGAGCGATTGCCGCGGGTAAAGTGCGCGGTCGCGAACCTTCGACCCATTGTCCTAGCGTTGCCATGGAAGCCTTCCAGATTGCATTGCGATCATGCTGATTACTTCGCGATCAACTTTGCCATTTGGCAACATTGGCAGCTCGGTTTGGACGATGACATGACAAGGTACCGCTGCCGGCCCAAGTCGTTGTTGCACGGTCGCCTTGACGACGGCTTCGATTGTTGAGGTCGAAGAGGTCTCGACGGCGGCGACAATCGCCGTTTCGTCGCTAGGGCCCGCAATTGGTAACACCAACACGGCCGTGACGTTAGGGATATCGCTGATCACCTGTTCGACCGCACCAGCTGAAACGTTCACGCCATTGATATTTATCACATCGTCAGCGCGTCCTAGGATCGTGACGAACCCGTCGGCATCGACGGTGCCATGGTCACTGGTGATAAACCCGGCGGCGGTGAAGTGCAGTTTGGTCAATTTCGGTTCAAGCCGGTAACCGGTTGCCAACATAGGCCCGCTGATTACCAAGGTGCTGGAGGATTCCGAATAATTTTCTACCTTCACTCCACGCAGCGGGCGACCGTCAAAAACGCAGCCACCAGATGTCTCAGTCATGCCGTACGAGGTCACCAGGTGAACATGGTTGTCCTGGGCGCTAGCGCGGGTGCTGGCTGCCAAAGGTCCCGCGCCGATCAAAACCAGCGCACAAGCTTGTAGTGCAGCGACACCTATTTCGTCAGCAAGCAGGCGGCGAAGCTGGGCAGCTACCAGTGAGACGTGGATTTGGGCTCCGCTTGCCCTTTCCACAGCGTCCGCAAAAACTGCTGACGTAAATGGCTGCGCACCACCAAGGCTAGCTACCGCAATTGGATCTCGCCCACTTTCTAGTGCGCGTACGGCGACATTAAATCCACCCATCGAATGCAATGGAAGCGCTGCAATCCACTGGGCGTTGGCACCGTTGACCACGCTATCTAGCGCGGTTAGCCCCGCTGCCGTTAGCAACACGCCTTTAGGTTGACCCATCGAGCCGGAGGTGGCCAACACCACTGCGACCTCATCAGACTCAAGGGGCTGGCTTAGGTCATCGGGTAAACTTGCGGCGCGCAGTCGATCGACATACTCGGTAGAGATGGTCGAACTAACCGCTGGGAGAGGTGTAATTGCCGGGCCGACTCCCGCAAGAGCCATGCGCAGTGGGTCCAGCAACGCTGTGAGGCCAGCGGGGCCGGGTGGCACTAGAACTGAAGTCAATGGACGCATCGCACCGAGCGTAGGACGTCGCGATAGCGTTCCCGACATGGATACCCGTACCCGATACTTATTGCCCCCGGTGGTACCTGCTGGTTCACCGGCATTGACCGACCCCTCGTACTCATCGATTAATCCCGGTTGCCAATGGCGGCAGATCGGTGATTACCGAGATATTCGGCTAGAGGTATCCACTGGGGAAGACGTCGGTATCGCCAAAATAACAATCAACAGGCCGGAGAAGCGCAATGCGTTTCGGCCGCCTACCCTCTTTGAACTTAGTGATGCGCTGAATTACGCACGTGATGACGACGCCATCGGTGTCATCATCTTGACCGGGCAGGGCGACTGGGCATTTTGCTCCGGCGGAGACCAGATCATTCGCGGTAATGATGGCTACATCGGAGACGATGAAGTCGCGAAGCGCGGGGTGGGTCGGCTAAATGTCCTGGACCTCCAGGTTCAAATTCGTCGCACGCCGAAGCCGATCATTGCTATGGTCGCCGGCTACGCCATTGGTGGCGGACATGTGCTGCACGTGGTTTGTGACTTGACCATCGCTGCTGACAACGCGCGATTTGGCCAGACCGGCCCTAAAGTCGGGTCCTTCGATGGCGGGTACGGCTCGGGCTTGCTCGCGGCAACAATCGGACAAAAGCGGTCACGCGAAGTCTGGTACACCTGCCGCCAATACGGCGCTGAGCAAGCCTATGACTGGGGCTTGGTCAACTCGGTGGTTCCTATTGCCGATCTCGAGAGCGAGACCGTTTCCTGGGCGCGCGAGATGCTGGCCATGTCGCCGCTGGCGCTACGGATGCTCAAGGCATCGCATAATGCGGCCGATGATGGGCTAGCAGGCGTTCAACAACTAGCTGGCGATGCGACCTTGTTGTTCTACATGACAGCCGAAGCACAAGAGGGTCGCGATGCCTACAAGGAAAAGCGTGAACCCGACTTCCGGCAATTCCCCAAGCGTCCGTAACTTCACATGCCCGATAAAAAATTGCAGGCGCTACTTGATACCGCGGTGGTTTACGGGCTGCCAATGACACGCGAATTTCGCGGTATCACCAAGCGCGAAGGTGTGTTGATTAAAGGTCCGTCGGGGTGGGGTGAGTTTGCCCCATTTGATGACTACACCAACGTTGCAGCATCACGTTGGCTCGACTGCGCGATTGAATCCTCATTTGGGGCATGGCCGGTAAGTAAACGTGAAAACATCAATGTAAATGCGATTATTGCTGAGGTTAGCTCGGCCGATGCGGCGGCACTAACGCGCGCTGCGGTAATCGAA
The DNA here is from genome assembly GCA_945870085.1 of Bifidobacterium breve. Lineage (GTDB taxonomy): Bacteria > Actinomycetota > Actinomycetes > S36-B12 > S36-B12. Next base: position 18,365 of record CAMBQX010000001.1, read on the forward strand.
AATGGCTGTCAGTGCGTGAAAGTAAAAGTCGGCGGCACCTTGGCGGCTGATGAAGCGCGGGTGGCGGCAGTGCGCGATGTTCTCGATACCGCACTCGGTCGAGGAGTCGGATCTATCCGCATTGATGCCAATGGCAGTTGGTCCGTGCCCGAGGCGGTGAAGGCACTAAGGCGTCTTGCTGAATACGGGCTTGAATATGTTGAGCAGCCGTGTGCTGAACTCGCTGAGATCAAGCAGGTGCGCAATCAAGTTTCAGTGCCTATTGCAGTCGACGAGGCAATCCGGGGCGCAGCTGCACCTGAAGAGCTCGATTTACGTGGCATCGCCGATTTTGCGATCATCAAAGTTGCTCCACTAGGCGGCATTGAAGCCAGCCTGCGCATAGTCGAGCAACTCTCGATGCCGATAGTCATTAGCGGTTCACTTGACTCATCGGTTGGCCTGGCGGCTTCGACGGCATTGGCCGGAGCCCTCGATATCGCAACGGCCTGCGGACTTGGTACCGGCACGCTACTTGCTGCGGATGTGGTGGATACGCCCCTTGTTCCAGTTGGCGGAATGCTCAAAGTTCAAAGAGTTGCCCCGGAGTTAGGCGCGCTGATGCGGGCGCGCGATGAGATAAGCGATGAGCGTGGGATTTGGTGGCGGGCCCGCCTTGCCGCTGCCTGGCATGCGGGCGCCGCTAAACGGTCTGGGCATCTACTAGCTAGTTAGTGCCCTGTTCTTCTTACCATCCTCTCGGCATGAAAGGCTAAGCGCGTGAACGCATCAACACTCCAAGCGCGCGTGCTTGTCGATGAGTTGATCAGATGCGGCATTACTGATTTTGTGCTTTGTCCAGGTTCGCGTTCGGCTCCGCTGGCTTTCGCATTGGCTGCCGCCGAAAAACGTGGCGAAATCTTCTTGCACGTGCGACTAGATGAGCGAAGTGCAGGATATCTAGCACTTGGGCTCGGAAAAGTTTCTGGGGTGCCGGCCGTGGTCGTTACCACATCGGGTACGGCAGCTGTAAATTTGCATCCGGCCGTTGTTGAAGCCGATCACTCGAATATCCCGATGATCACGTTAACGGCGGATAGGCCGCCAGTTTTGCGCGGAGTCGGAGCCAACCAAACTATTGCTCAGGCCGATATTTTTGGAACCTCGGTCCGACTCGCGGTTGACATGGCAGTGGCCGTATCTGGAGAGCAAGGGATTCGCTACTGGCGTTCCACCATGTCGCGCGTTGTGGCCGCGTCAACTGATGCGTGGCATCCTGGTCCGGTACATGTGAATATGCCATTTGGCGACCCGTTAGTCCCCGATGTCTTAGACGAAGATGCACCAGCAACGGCACTTGGGGGGCGCACTGATGGGCGTGCTGACGGGCGGCCCTGGAGCGCCGATGCCAGGTTTGTTGCCGGCCTGAGCACACCACTTGATGACGTAATAGGTGTCATCATGGAAGACAATCAATGCCCGGCCCGCGGGATAATCATTGTTGGCGATCACGCCGACTCTGAATTCATGGGCCTGATTGATGACCTCGGTGATGCCCTTGGCTGGCCGATAATAGGTGAACCAAGCGGCAATGTGTCGGATTGCGATACCTCACTTGCTCACGGGGCTCTGATCCTTGCCGATGCTGATTTCGCGGCGGCACATGTGCCAGACGTCGTTATAACCGTCGGACGAGTCGGACTAAGTCGTGCGGTGTTGCGCCTGGTCGCGGATTCACCCTTGCATATTGCGGTAGATCCGCAAGCGCAGTGGAGTGATCCAACTCGATCGGCAGACATCGTTATCGCGGGAGTGCCATTGCCCCCGGAGAATGCGGTGGCTGACCCTGACTGGCTTGATGCTTGGCAGCGGGCGGATGTCCTGACCGCCGCAGCGGTTGAAACAGCGCTTTCGGCTTTTGGTGATCAGTTGACCGGCATGCATGTAGCGCGCATTACGTGCAGTGCGGTTCCGTCCGCAGGCATGCTATTTCTGGGGGCTTCATCCCAGGTGCGCCATGTTTTCAATCTCGCGTCGACCTTCATTGGCGAAGCCATAGTGATGGGTAACCGCGGTACTTCCGGGATTGACGGTACTTTGTCCTCAGCTTGGGGAGCGGCCACGGCACTGCAGCGAGATGATGCAGCTGATGATCCAACTTGGGCCATTGCACTTGTAGGAGATCAGACTTTCTTGTATGACAGCAATGCCTTGCTGGTACCGGCAGCTGAAACAAGACCCAATTTGGTGATCGTAGTTTCTGATAATGATGGCGGCGGCATTTTCTCGCAATTGGAGCAAGGTGAGGCGCGATTCGCTGACTCTTTCGATCGGATATTTGCGGTGCCGCTCGGGGCTGATGTTGGAGCCATCGCGGCGGCGCTGCAAGTTCCAACCCAGGTGGCACATACTGCGCCCGAACTAATGGCCGCATTGGATACCGCTATTGCCGCTGGGGGAGTGCAGGTGGTGGTGGCGCGAACCTGTTCGCGAGTTGCTGAAGCGGAAGCTTGGCAAGCGGTGCGTGAAGCTGTACAGGCAGCCCTCGGGTCTGCTTAAGCGTGCAGCACCCCGCCGCTCACGGACCTCAATACTAAATAGCTTCGAGGGCATCCCTGATAGGCACAAGTTTCGCGGCCGATTCGGCCAGCTCGGTATCCGGGTGTGAGCCTGCAACAATGCCGCATCCGGCAAATGCACGCACAGTGTTGGTCTCGCTATCAATTTCAGCGCAGCGCAACGCAATTCCGAACTCGCCGTCACCTTGGGCATCGAACCAACCGACCGGGCCGGCGTAACGACCGCGATCCATGCCCTCAAGTTCGCGAATAACGGACAAAGCTCGCTCAGTCGGAGTTCCACAGACTGCGGCGGTCGGATGCAACGATGCCGCGAGTGCTAGTACTGATGCGGCGTCGGCCAACCTGCCGGTGATGTCGGTTGCCAGGTGTTGAACATTGGCGAGGGCGAGCACATGTGGTCGATCAGGAACAGTTAAGTCGGTGCAGTGCGCCGCAAGTGCTCGCGCTACCGAGTGCACGGCGTATTCATGTTCCTCAAGATCCTTACCGCTACCGAGTAAGGCCGAGGCGAGGCCGGCATCGGCGGCGGCGTCGCCTTGGCGCCGCACCGTGCCGGCAAGCACCCGACTAGTAACTAGATCACCGGTGCGCCGCACGAGTAATTCAGGGGTAGCTCCGACCAGACCAGCGACACTAAATGTCCAGCAAGATGGGTATTTTTCAGCCAGGTTTAGTAGCAGGTGTCTAATATCAAGTTCGCCTTCAACATGTGCGACCACATCTCGTGCCAAGACCACTTTGTCGAGTTCACCGGCGTTAATCCGCACGATTGCTTCGGCAACTGACCCTTGCCAGTCTGGGGCGGTCCGTGACCCTTCAGCCCATCGCACTGCTGTCGGCTTCGCGGGTACCGACACCGGCCGCATGGAGTTTCGCAAACCAGTATCTGCGCGCGGATCGTTCTCAGGGTCAACGACGGTAACCCAGGCCTGGCCACCACGGCGTCCGATGATGATTTTTGGCACGGTGATAATTGACGTGCCCGGGTTTGGGTCAAAGGCAAATGAGGCAAATGCCACCGGGCCGGTGCCCGGTACGTCGACGGTGTCGTCAATGAATTTCTCGGCGCACCATTTGGCCCACCAGCGCTGTGCTCGGCTAAAGCGTTCTGGTCCGCTGACCTCGAGTTGCGCGGCCACCCCCCAGCCGATCAAACCTTCACCGCCGCGGACCCACGCAACGGGGTTCTCGATCGGCAACCTTGCCAAGAGCTGTTCTGGATCAGGGATGGGCCGAGTACGCACCACAGTGCGTTCGGCCTTCGGGGTGGTGTCCAGGCGTGACATTGATTCACTGGACATAGAGTCATTCTAGATGCCTATGGCACTTGAAGCAGATTCAGTGTCTGAAAGGATGGCGGCGTGACGCGAGCGGATTTGACCAAAGCCCCAACCGATGTGGCCGCCATGTTCGATGGGGTCGCGAAGCGTTATGACCTAACCAATGATGTATTAGCCCTAGGGCAGACTCGGCGGTGGCGCAAGGCCGTGGTCGCCGCGGTCGCCCCCCTACCGGGTGAGCAGATCTTGGATCTGGCTGCTGGTACGGGTACCTCAAGTTTGCCATTCGCCCAGGCCGGGGCTGAGGTTTTTCCTACTGATTTTTCCCTCGGGATGTTAAAGGTGGGCCGCCATCGGCTGCCGCAGTTGCCATTCGTCGGCGGGGATGGCTTGTCCTTGCCCTATCGCGATGGGGTATTTGATGCGGCCACTATCTCCTTCGGGTTGCGAAATTTGGCTGACTTGACCACCGGGCTGGCGGAGTTGCGTCGGGTGGTGCGTCCGGGTGGCCGGTTGGTGATCTGTGAGTTTTCGCAGCCGACCTGGCCCCCCTTTCGCACCGTATATTCCGAGTATTTGATGAAAGCTCTACCCGCGGTGGCGCAGCGGGTGGCCACTAACCCCGAGGCGTACTTGTATCTGGCCGAGTCAATCCGGGCCTGGCCCGACCAGCAGCAGCTCGCGGCGCAATTGCAAGTGGCGGGCTGGGCGCGGGTGCAGTGGCGCAACCTGTCCGGTGGGATTGTCGCGCTACACCGGGGTGTTAACCCAGGGCCGGATGCCACTGCATGAAGGGCCGGCGCCGCACTATGCTTATGGAGATCGTGAAGGCATTCACAAACGCACAAGGTTGAGTGCCAGTTTCGATTAAAACGACCATATTAATCGGCAGAAACAAGGAGTTGTGAAACAGCGGTGAACGTCTACACGCCGATACTGATTCTTGGCATCCTGGCTTTCGGTTTCGCGGTTTTTTCGGTTGGCATAGCTACCTTCACCGGGCCAAAACGCTATAACCGGGCAAAATACGATGCATATGAATGTGGCATCGAACCCACACCGCAACCGGTGGGTGGTGGCCGCTTCCCCGTGAAGTACTACCTCACCGCGATGTTGTTCATAGTCTTCGACATTGAAATTGTTTTCCTCTACCCGTGGGCGGTCGCATTCGATCGACTCGCGATCTTTGGCTTAATCGAAATGCTCGTATTCATCGTTACTGTTCTCGTTGTCTACGCCTATGTTTGGCGCCGACGCGGGCTCGAGTGGGACTGACGGGAACTCAATGGGACTTGAAGAGGCACTGCCATCGGGAGTATTGCTTACCACGGTTGAGAAAGTGGCCGGCTATGCCCGCAAAGGCTCGCTGTGGCCAGCAACCTTCGGCCTCGCATGCTGCGCCATTGAGATGATGGCTGTCGGGGGTGCTCGCTATGACTTAGCGCGGTTTGGCATGGAAGTTTTCCGAGCATCACCGCGTCAAGCCGATCTGATGATCGTCGCAGGTCGGGTGAGCCAGAAGATGGCGCCGGTGCTTCGTCAGGTTTATGACCAGATGCCAGGCCCGAAATGGGTTCTTGCGATGGGCGTTTGCGCATCCAGTGGCGGCATGTTTAACAACTACGCGATTGTTCAAGGCGTCGATCACGTGGTGCCGGTTGATATTTACCTACCCGGTTGCCCGCCACGCCCCGAGATGCTCATCGACGCTATCTTGAAATTACATGACCAAATTCAAGACACCAAAATGGGAGCCAATCGCAAGGCCGAAATTATTGCCCTTGAGTCAGCAGCGCTTGTGGCACCTTCGACATTGGAGATGAAAGGGCTGCTGAGATGACCAGCGATCAACTGCCGGTGGTGCCCGACGGTGTCTCCAGTATTGACATCATTGACGTTCAGCACGGTGCTTTCGGTATTCAAGGTTCGGGCGACACCAGTGGGTTTGGTGGCTTAATCGACCCACGGGTGCTGCCGGCGGCAAGTTTGCCTCCTTATGGCAGTTGGTTTGACGAACTGTCCGAAGAGCTTGAACTTTCGCTAACCGCCCGAGGTATCCCGATGTCAAGCGCGGTCGAAAAAGTGGTGGTTGATCGCGGCGAAATCACTTTTTTTGTCCGGCGCGAGCAACTAGTTGCTTTTGCCTCGACTCTGCGCGATGAACCTGGGCTGCGCTTTGAGTTCTGCAGTGGTGTCAACGGGGTGCACTATCCAAATGACATCGGCCGTGAGCTCCACGCGGTTTATCACCTCCTTTCGATAACCCATAACCGCCGCATTCGAGTGGAGGTTGCGGCACCTGATGGCGACCCGCATATTCCGTCACTTGTTGCGCTCTACCCAACAAATGACTGGCATGAGCGTGAGACTTGGGATTTCTTCGGGATTATTTTTGACGGCCATCCGCACTTGACTCGAATCGAGATGCCCGATGACTGGCCGGGGCATCCGCAGCGCAAGGACTACCCACTTGGCGGCATCCCGGTTGAATATAAGGGCGCGACAATCCCGCCACCGGATCAGCGGAGGGCGTACAACTGATGTCTACCGATCACCTGGGCGATCCATATGCCAGTTCATATGAATCCGGCGACGAAACCATTTACAACGTTTCCGGCGGCGACTGGGACACAATTACTGCGGCACCTGATGGCGAAAAGGAACGAATAGTCGTCAACATGGGCCCGCAGCACCCATCAACCCACGGGGTGCTTCGTCTCATAGTTGAACTCGACGGCGAGACAGTAACCCAAGCCAGATGCGGGATCGGCTATTTGCATACGGGTATTGAGAAGAATATGGAGTACCGATCCTGGGTTCAGGGCGTCACTTTCGTCACGCGGATGGATTATTTAGCTCCTTTCTTCAATGAGACGGTCTACTGCTTAGCGGTCGAAAAACTCCTTGGTGTCACAGATCAAATTCCGGAGCGAGCCAGCGTCATTCGAATCATGATGATGGAGTTGAACCGAATCTCCTCGCACCTGGTCGCGTTGGCAACCGGTGGCATGGAGTTGGGTGCGCTAACCGCGATGATCTTCGGCTTCCGTGAGCGCGAGTTGATCCTCGATGTCTTTGAACTGGTAACCGGCTTACGAATGAACAGCGCCTACATCCGTCCTGGTGGGGTCGCGCAAGATCTACCAGCAGATGGTGTCGAGAAAATCCGTGAGATGCTGCCGTTGTTGCGTAAACGGTTGAAAGACACCACCGATCTACTAATTGACAATTCGATCTGGATGGGCCGCACCTCGGGTATCGGGTACCTCGACCTGACCGGGTGCATGGCACTTGGTGTTACCGGGCCGATCTTGCGCGCCACGGGGTTGCCCCATGACCTGCGCAAAACCCAGCCGTACTGCGGGTACGAAACCTTTGAATTTGACGTGGTCACTGAAACCACTTGCGATGCGTACGGCCGCTTTCTAATCCGCGTTGGTGAGATGCAGCAGTCCATCCGAATAATCGAACAAGCCCTTGATCGGCTCGGGCAGCCAGGCCCGGTAATGATCGCCGATAAGAGAATCGCCTGGCCGGCGCAATTGGCAATTGGTGCCGACGGTCAAGGCAATTCAACCGACCACATCCGCGAGATTATGTCGGAGTCCATGGAAGCCCTGATCCATCATTTCAAGTTAGTCACCGAGGGTTTCAAAGTTCCGGTGGGTCAGGTATACACCGCAATTGAGTCACCACGAGGCGAGCTCGGTTGTCACTTAGTTAGCGCTGGTGGTACCCGGCCTTATCGCGCGCACTTCCGTGATCCTTCATTTACCAACCTGCAGTCTGTGGCAGCGATGAGCGAAGGCGGTCAGGTGGCAGATCTAATTGCCGCGGTCGCCAGCATCGATCCTGTCATGGGCGGGGTCGACCGGTAATACCCAACGAAAACGAGAGCGACGCAGACTTATGACGATCAGTGAGGCAACTCGTGACCAGATGCGTGATCTGGCTTCGCGCTACCCGAAATCTCGCTCGGCGCTACTTCCCATGCTTCATTTAGTGCAAAGTGTTGATAACGAAGTCACCGCCGACGGTATAAATGCGTGTGCTGAAGTCCTGGGTATTACCTCTGCCGAAGTCACCGCGGTCGCGACTTTTTACACGATGTACAAGCGTAAGCCGGTTGGCAAGCATCACCTCGGTGTCTGCACGAACACCCTGTGCGGTCTACTCGGTGGCGATGCCGTGTACGCAGCGCTAAGTGCGAGATTAGGAATCGGAAGTAATGAACCAAGTGCCGATGGTGAATTTTGGCTTGAACGTATTGAATGTCAAGCCGCCTGCACCCATGCACCCGTGATGACCGTCGATTGGGAGTATATGGACGATGTAACTCCTACTAGTGCCGTTGATGTTGTTGACCGCCTTGCGCGCGGTGAGCAGGTCGCATCGACTCGCGGCCCCGTAATTCGCGATTTCCAAGCCACCGAACATACCCTTGTCTACCCGCTCGATGGTTTGGTCAACGATGGTGAGGCGGTCGATGCGAAAATGCTGGTGGGCCTTCGCATTGCACAGGAGCGCGGAATGAGCGCGGCCTCGGTCCCGGCCGGGGAGGCCTCATGATTACTTCCGGGCTTACGCCAATCATCACCGAACACTGGGATAAGCCAGACCTTTACACGCTCGAAGGCTACCGCCGGGTTGGTGGATATCAGGCACTCGCCGCTGCCCTAAAAATGGATCCTGACGCGATCATCGGACAGATAAAGGATTCGGGGCTGCGCGGGCGTGGTGGCGCCGGCTTCCCCACCGGAATGAAGTGGGGTTTCGTACCGCAAAATGATGGCAAGCCGCACTACCTCGTGGTCAATGCAGATGAATCTGAGCCGGGTGCCTGCAAAGACATCCCGATCATGTTGGCGAATCCGCATGCACTGGTTGAGGGTGTAATCATTGCCTCGTATGCAATCCGGGCCAGCCACGCATTCATCTACATTCGCGGTGAGGTACCGCACGCCATTCGCAAGGTCGCCTATGCGGTGGAGCAGGCGCGCGCGGCCGGCTTTATTGGCGAAAATATTCTTGGCACCGGCTTTTCCCTTGATGTCGTCGTCCACTCTGGCGCCGGTGCCTACATCTGCGGTGAAGAAACCGCACTGCTTGATTCCCTTGAGGGTTACCGCGGGCAGCCCCGGCTCAAGCCGCCGTTCCCGGCGGTCGCGGGTCTCTATGCCTCACCCACGGTCATTAATAACGTTGAAACCATCGCGAACATTCCGTATATCGTCGATAGGGGGGTGGCTTGGTTCCGCCAATTCGGGACCGAGAAATCCCCGGGCTTCAAAGTATTCGCAGTATCAGGCCATGTGGTGCGCCCTGGTATTTACGAGGCTCCACTTGGTATCACGATGCGCGAACTCCTCGACTACGCCGGTGGCATCAGAGGTGGCGGTGAAGTTAAGTTCTGGCTTCCCGGGGGATCTTCGGTACCAATGTTGACTGCTGAGCACCTTGACCTTCCGCTGACGTACGAAGATATGGCTGCGGCTGGCACGATGCTTGGCACCGGCACTCCGATGCTGTTCGACAATACGGTCAGCGTCGTAAAGGCAGTGACTAGGTGGCTTGAGTTCTACAAGCACGAGTCCTGCGGTAAATGCACTCCGTGCCGTGAAGGTACGTACTGGATTACCGGAGTACTCGAGAAGTTCGAGCACGGCCATGGCTCGCCCGCTGAAGTTGACACCTTGGTGAACCTCTGCTCGCAGATTGCCGGTCGGTCCTTCTGCGCTCTCGGTGATGCCGCGGCGACCCCGTACCCGGCGGCCCTCAAGTTCTTCCGTGCCGAGTTTGAGGCAGCCACCACGACCTCTGCTGATGAACAATTTAATCCAGTTGCGTCATACGTCTTTGCGGAAACGGCAACCAGATGACCATAACCAGTAATGCCGGATCAGATCTCACCCCGCAGGTGGAGTTGGTGACCGTTGTCGTTGACGGCGTCGCCATTGAAATCCCCAAAGGCACCCTCGTCATTCGGGCAGCTGAGCTACTCGGTATCGAGATTCCGCGGTTTTGTGATCACCCGCTCCTTGAGCCGGTTGCGGCTTGCCGCATGTGTTTGGTTGACATCGAGGGTGTCCCGAAACCGCAGCCAGCATGCGCGCAGGTGGTTTCGGACGGAATGCAGGTTCGAACGCAATTGACTTCACCTATTGCGCGAGATGCCCAAGAAGGCGTGATGGAGTTCCTGCTGCTGAATCACCCCCTCGATTGCCCGGTGTGCGATAAGGGTGGTGAGTGCCCACTGCAGAACCAAGCCATGAGCGCCGGTCGCCCGGAGTCTCGGTTTGAAGATGAGAAGCGCACTTTCCCCAAGCCAATCAATGTCAGCGCGCAGATCCTGCTCGATCGGGAGCGTTGCGTTTCGTGCGCCCGGTGTACCAGGTTCGCAGAGCAAATCGCTGGTGATCCAATGCTTGAGCTACTTGAACGCGGATCCAATCAGCAAGTCGGCACCGCGGCGGATCAGCCATTTGACTCGTACTTCTCGGGTAACACCGTGCAGATTTGCCCGGTCGGCGCGTTGACCAGCGCGGCCTACCGATTCCGGTCGCGACCATTTGATCTAGTCTCGGTCCCGACAACTTGTGAGCACTGTGCATCCGGCTGTTCACTGCGCACCGACCATCGCCGCGGCACGGTCACCCGCCGGTTGGCTTGGGATGAACCCGCTGTTAACGAAGAGTGGAACTGCGACAAAGGTCGATTCGCTTTCACTTATCAAGAGCAGGGTCGGGTTGCTACGCCGCTAATTCGTGAGGACGGGAAGTTGCGTCCGGCTTCTTGGCCTGAGGCTCTGGATGTCGCCGCACGTGGCTTAGCAGCAGCAACAAGCCATGGGGTACTCGTTGGCGGGCGATCAACAGTTGAAGATTCGTACGCGTACGCGCGGTTCGCCCGAGCCGTTCTGCAGTCTGACAATATTGATTTCCGTGTCCGGGATTCTTCGGATGAAGAAGCACAGTTCTTACGTTCTTCGGTCGCCGGGACCGCGGTGCGGATCACCTACGAAGCACTAGAAAAGGCACCGGCGGTTGTTCTCATTGCCTTTGAGCCAGAAGACGAGTCGCCGATTGTGTTCTTGCGGTTGCGTAAAGCTGCACGTGGTGGGGGCACACGCGTCTACTCGGTCGGTGCAGCGGTTACGCGCGGATTAAGTAAATTGGCGGGAACTTTGATTCCGGCCAAGCCAGGCGCCGAAGCGTCGGCGCTAACCGACCTACCTGCCAAGGTGCGCGCTGAACTGAGCACACCCGGTGCCGTAATCATGGTCGGTGAGCGCATCGCGGGCATTGAAGGCGGTGCCACCGCGGTACTTGAACTAGCGCGATCCACGGGTGCTTCCATCGCTTGGGTGCCACGTAGGGCTGGGGAGCGAGGGGCACTGGACGCGGGCGCTCTCGCAGGCCTACTGCCGGGTGGGCGGCCACTGACAGATGATCAGGCACGTGCTGCAGTTGCTGCGTGCTGGGGAGTGGAGTCACTGCCGGCAACCACCGGGTTAACCGGGGAGTCCTTATTGCGCGCGGTCACCGGTGGCGATATCGGCGCGCTAATTACTGGCGGAGTTGAACTGGCTGACCTGCCGGACCAAGTACTTGGCCGGGCTGCCATCGAAGCCGCCGCTTTTGTGGTTTCGCTCGAGAACCATCACTCTGCTATTACTGAACTTGCCGACGTGGTTTTCCCGGTTGCCGTAGTAACCGAGAAATCCGGAACCTTCATGAACTGGGAAGGCCGCCCGCGTCCCTTCGCGCAAACTTTCAAAGACGCTCTCGTGATGTCTGATGCGATTGTTCTGGGGATGTTGGCACGTGCCATGAATGTGCCAATCGGCGCCAGCGACGTAGCCGGCATCCGCCAGGAGTTAGGTTCCCTTGGAGCCTGGGCAGGTGCGCGCACTGAAGAACCGAACACCACGGCCGGCCAAGTTGTTGACGCTGCATATTTGGTTAGCACCTGGCGGGCGCTAATTGACAACGGAGTTATGCAGGAGGGGGAGCCGTACCTAGCAGCTACTGCGCATGCGGTTGCCGCTACCTGCTCTGCGGCCATGGTCGCTGGATTAGGGGCACCTGAAAATGTCACGGTTACCGGTCCGCTCGGCTCGGTCACTTTGCCGTTGCTGGTTGGCGACGTTCTCGATGGTGTTGTGTGTTTGCCCCTGAACTCCCCAGGTTGTGCTCTCTACCTTGATCTCGGTGTGAGATCTGGCCAGCCCGTGACCATCGGAGGGGCGGCATGACCGGATCGCAGTTCGGGGTCTTTGGTATTGATCCTTGGTGGTTGGTGCTGCTAAAGGCGCTCGCAATATTCGTCATGCTGGTACTGCTTACCTTGTTCACCATCTGGTGGGAGCGGCGAGTGGTATCTCGCATGCAGAACCGCATTGGACCAAACCGCGTTGGCCCATTTGGCCTGCTGCAGTCTTTGATGGACGGTTTCAAACTCGCTTTAAAGGAAGAAATTATTCCAAAGGCGGCCCATGTGGGTGTCTACTGGATTGCCCCCGTGATTTCAGCGACAGCCGCATTCTTGGCATTCGCGGTAATCCCATTTGGACCAACGGTGTCAATTTTTGGGGTCGAGACACCACTTCAACTTACGGACTTCCCCGTCTCGGTGCTTTATGTACTGGCTATTGCTTCCATCGGTATCTACGGGATTGTGCTGGCCGGTTGGTCGTCTGGCTCCACGTACCCGCTCCTTGGTGGATTGCGCTCAAGTGCCCAAATGATTTCCTATGAAATTGCCATGGGAATGTCATTCGTGGCTGTTTTCTTGTACGCGGGGTCAATGTCAACATCTGAAATCATCACCGCCCAAGAGCCGATTTGGTTTGCGGTGATATTGCTGCCGTCCTTCCTGATTTACGTAACGTCAATGGTTGGCGAGACCAACCGGGCACCGTTTGATCTCCCCGAAGCCGAAGGTGAGTTGGTCGGCGGCTTCCACACCGAGTACTCCTCACTGAAGTTTGCGATGTTCTTCTTGGCCGAGTACATCAACATGGTCACTGTTTCCGCACTTGCAACAACTTTGTTCTTAGGCGGGTGGTTGGCGCCGTGGCCCATTTCGCTTTGGGAGTCGGCCAATACTGGTTGGTGGCCGCTGCTTTGGTGGTTGATCAAGGTGCAGATATTCATTTTCGTGTTCATCTGGCTTCGCGCTACTCTCCCGCGCCTTCGCTACGACCAATTCATGAAATTCGGCTGGAAAGTTTTGATCCCAGCTTCCATCGTGTGGATCATGATCGTCGCGGCTGCCAGGGTGCTGCGTAATGACATCGAGTTCAGCAATCGCCAATTGCTGATTGGCGGTGCAATCGCAATCGCCGTGCTCTTGGTTGGGTCTTGGTTTGCGCAAGGCGCCCTAGATCGCCGCGAAGCGGCCCGCAAGTTTATTCGCGATGAGATTGAGAGCCGGCCGTTTGAGCCCATGGCCGGTGGCTTCCCGGTACCGCCAATGCCCGGGCAGCAGGCCGTTCTCACAACGCGTCGATCAAATATCCCAGTAATTCAACAGGAGGCCATCGATGGCTGAACTTCCACAGGTGGTTCGTGGCTTTGGGGTCACGTTTGCCACCATGTTCAAAAAGGTGGTAACCGAGCAGTATCCAGAGCAGGCTGCGAAGTTCCCGCCTAAGCCGCGCTACCACGGTAGGCATCAATTGAACCGCTGGGCTGATGGCTTAGAAAAGTGCATCGGTTGCGAACTATGTGCGTGGGCGTGCCCGGCAGATGCGATTTTCGTACAAGGGGCAGATAACCAAGAAGGTGACCGTCACTCCCCGGGGGAGCGCTACGGTCGCGTTTACCAAATCAACTACCTGCGCTGCATTTTTTGTGGGCTTTGCATCGAGGCTTGCCCGACACGTGCTCTTACTATGACAAATGAGTTTGAGTTGGCTGATAACAATCGGGCTGACCTTATTTATGAGAAGCAGGATCTGTTGGCACCACTGCTACCTGGGATGCTCGCACCTCCGCACCCAATGGTTCCCGGCACCACCGACACTGACTACTACGCAAACAAGGTCACCGGTTCGGTCCCTGAGCAGGCCAGCGGATCCGACGCAGCAGCAGTGGCGCCATGACCGAAGCCAATCTGGGCGAAGAAATTGTCTTTTGGTTCAGCGGCGGGTTAGCGGTGCTGGGGGCGCTTGGGTTGATCCTTTCGCGAAAAGCAGTACACAGTGCGCTATGGGTGGCACTGACAATGATCAATCTCGCGGTTTTATACGTTGCCAACTCGGCTCCGTTCCTCGGCATGGTCCAGGTGGTTGTGTATACCGGTGCGGTGATGATGCTCTTCCTCTTCGTCTTAATGGTGGTGGGAGTGGATTCGTCCGACTCGCTAATCGAAACCCTAAAGGGTCAGCGCTTGGTTGCCATCGTGCTGGCAGTGGGCCTGGCAATCCTGCTCGTGGCCGGCGTAGGCGCAGGCTTGACCGATGTAGTTCCGGTGGGACTAGATGAGGCAAACGGCGTTGACGGGGGCAATGTTCAAGGTATCGCGCGCCTACTTTTCACTGATTATCTTGTTGCTTTTGAAGTTACTTCAGCGTTGCTGATTACCGCTGCCCTAGGCGCGATGGTGCTGGCACATCGTGAACGGTGGCTACCGCGCGCAAGCCAAGAAGAACTATCCAAGGCTCGTTTCATTGGTACCGGGCACCCCGGCAACCTGCCGAGTTCTGGCACGTATGCGCGCCACAATGCGGTAGATACGCCGGCATTACTACCCGATGGTTCGCCAAGTGCGCAGAGTATTCCGGGGCCACTTGTTGCCCGAGGTGATGTGCGACCCGTAGACCACCACGAGGTCGAACAGATCGAAAGCTTGGACGGGGGGCCGAAATGAATCCGGCCAACTACATAATCTTGTCGGCAATCCTCTTTAGCCTCGGCGCCATCGGGGTGTTGGTCCGCCGCAACGCGATCATCGTCTTCATGAGTGTTGAACTGATGCTCAATGCCGCGAACTTAGCGTTTGTTGCATTTGCCCGAATGAACGGCAACCTAGATGGTCAGGTTGCCGCTTTCTTCGTCATGGTGGTGGCAGCCGCTGAAGTTGTCGTCGGCCTCGCAATCATCGTGACGATTTTCAGAAGTAGACGCTCGGCCTCCATTGATGAACCAAATTTACTCAAGTACTAGCCGCGTCCGGTAGCAACCGAGAAAGAGGATCCGACCTTGATAGAGCTCATGCCTGCATCGGGCGTGTTCTCCCTGATCTGGCTGCTTATTGCCTTGCCACTTTTTGGGGCGGCTGTACTACTGCTCGGAGGCCGTCGTACCAACTCGTGGGGCCCGTACCTCGGAGTGCTAACCGTGGTCGGATCCGCGGTGCTCGCAGTGTTGATGCTAGTCGCCATGATGGGGCATTCAGCAGAGGAGCGCTCGGTCGGGCAGAGCCTATTCACTTGGGTTTTCGCCGATGGGTTCCAAGCCGATATGGCTTTCCAGCTTGATCAACTTTCGATGGTCTTCGTCCTGCTAATAACCATTGTTGGTTCACTGATCCATATATATTCCATCGGCTACATGTCACATGATGCCGATAAGCGGAAGTTCTTCGGCTACCTGAACTTATTCGTTGCGGCAATGTTGTTGCTGGTTCTTGCTAACAACTACCTCCTGCTATACGTCGGCTGGGAGGGAGTTGGATTGGCTAGCTACCTGTTGATCGGGTTCTGGCAAATCAAACCTACTGCTGCGGCTGCGGCTAAGAAAGCCTTCATCATCAACCGTGTTGGTGACGTAGGTCTGAGCCTGGCGATCATGGTCATGTTCGTGACTTTTGGTTCGGTTTCCTTCGGTGATGTGTTTAGCCAGGCCGGCGAAGCCAATGAAGGCACCCTTACAGCAATCGGCCTGCTCCTACTCTTGGCGGCCTGCGGTAAATCAGCACAGTTCCCGCTGCAAGCTTGGCTCCTAGATGCGATGGAAGGCCCGACACCCGTATCTGCGCTAATTCACGCAGCGACCATGGTCACCGCCGGGGTGTATCTCATCGTTCGGAGTAATGCGGTATTCGATCGAGCAGTCTGGGCCGCCGGCGCCGTAGTTCTCATCGGGCTGATCACGATCTTCATGGGAGCCATCATCGGTTCGGCCAAGGACGACATCAAAAAGTCACTTGCGGGGTCGACGATGAGTCAAATTGGCTACATGATCTTCGCGGCCGGACTCGGTCCAATCGGTTATGTATTCGCAATCTTCCACCTTTTGACCCACGGCGTTTTCAAAGCCGGCTTATTCCTCGGTGCCGGCTCGGTAATGCACGGTATGAAGGACAACGTGAACATGCGCCGATATGGGGCGTTGCGCGGGTTAATGATTATCACCTTCGTAACATTCATGGCCGGATATCTAGCGATTATGGGTATTCCGCCTTTCTCTGGATTCTGGTCTAAGGACGAAATCATCCATGCCGCCTTCGAACGCAGCTGGGTCATTGGTGCTGCAGCGATTTTGGGAGCCGGCATAACTGGGTTCTACATGACTCGCATGATCGCTATGACCTTCTTCGGCAAGGCGCGGTGGGAGGATGACGTGCACCCGCATGAGTCACCGGCTGTCATGACTATCCCCCTTGTAATCTTGGCGATCGGCTCCACCTTCCTGGGCATGGCATTGCTGTTCTGGGGCAATATCGAAACCTGGCTGGAGCCAGTTGTTGGATTTGCAAGTAATCCCACCCAGTTGTCGTCCACCACGTTGCTGGCTATCACTTTGGTGGTTGTCTTGATCGGTGTTTTCATTGGCTGGCGCCAGTACGGGTCTAAGCCGGTGCCGGTCGATGCGCCTTCGGGTAATTGGTTAACCCGCGCGGCCCGACGTGATCTTTATGGTGATTTGGTGAACGAGGTCGTCGTGGTGCGCCCGTCCTTCACACTTGCTCGTTGGCTTACGTGGTTCGACTCGTCCTGGATTGACGGTTTCGTTAACGGGAGCGCCGCATTCGTTGGTGGTGCCTCGGGCCGATTGCGTCGCACCCAATCAGGTTTTGCTCGCTCATACGCACTTTCAATGTTGGGTGGCGCAGTCTTAATTGTTGCCGCTCTCGTCTTGGTGAGGCTTTCATGACCCCCTGGTTAACGATCCTCGCGCTCGTACCCCTGATGGGTAGTGTCCTCGTTGTTTTGCTTCCTAAGTCACGACCGACTCTTGCGAAGCAATTGGCATTGGCGATTTCATTGGTCACCTTGGCATTGACCGTCGTCATGGCGCTGCAGTTCAACGGTGCGTCCAGTGAGCCGTTTCAGTTCGTAGAGTCTTACCCATGGATACCCGCGTTTGGTATTTCATATTCGGTTGGTGTTGACGGCATCGGGCTAGTCCTGATCGCATTAGCCACGACTTTGGTGCCGATTGTGGTTATTGCGGGGTGGCGGGATGTTGATGCCACCAGCGGCGGTTCGGTTAAGGGCTACTTCGCATTGATTTTGGCGATGGAAACATTGATGATCGGGGTGTTCGCCGCCACCGACGTCTTCATGTTCTTCGTTTTATTTGAAGTAATTCTGATCCCGGTCTACTTCATGATCGGCCGTTACGGTGGTCCGCAGCGGTCCTACGCGGCGGTCAAATTCTTGCTTTACGGTTTGCTCGGTGGGCTCTTCATGTTGACCTCCATGATCGGGCTCTATGTGGTCTCAGCCCAGGTTACCGGTCAAGGTACTTTCGATTACCTTTCGCTAGTCGGCATGGAGATGGACCCGACGGCTGAGAAATTGCTGTTCCTCGGGTTCTTCTTCGCTTTCGCAATAAAGGCCCCGCTCTGGCCGTTCCACACCTGGTTGCCCGATGCGGCGAGTGCTTCAAAGCCCGGAACCGCGGTATTGCTTATCGGGGTGCTCGACAAAATCGGAACCTTCGGCATGATCCGGTATTGCCTGCCGATTTTTCCGGCGGCGAGTGAGTTCTATGCACCCGTTGTCATCGGCATGGCACTTGTCGGCATTTTCTACGGCGCCTATGTGGCTTTAAATCAAAATGACATGAAGCGATTGTTCGCCTACTCTTCGATGTCGCACTTCGGGTTTATCGCACTAGGTATTTTTGTATTCACCACTATTGGCCAAAGTGGCTCGGTCGTATACATGATTGCGCATGGTTTATCGACTGCGGCACTATTCTTAACCGCCGGATTCTTGATGCAGCGCGCCAACGGGTCGAGCCTGATTTCAGATTTCGGTGGGGTGAATAAGGCGGCACCGGTGCTTGCCGGGTTCTTCATGTTTGCCGCGTTGTCGTCACTGGCGCTGCCAGGGCTGGTGTCCTTCGTGGGTGAGTTCATGGTGCTGCTCGGCACGTTCCAGCGTTACCTTTTCGTCGGCGGAATTGCCACCTTGGGCATTGTCATCACGGCGGCTTATGTGCTTCGTCTTTACCAGAAATCAATGACCGGCCCGCTGGCTCCAAAGCTAGTTGGCATGAAAGACCTAGGTGGCCGTGAAGTTATCGCTTTGATGCCGATCGTGGTCTTGACATTATTGCTCGGTCTCTTCCCGGCTCCGATATTGAATGTTGTAAACCCGGCGGTGGATCGTGTCATGACGACTATTGGCGCTACCGACCCCAGCCCCACCATTGCAAGTGAAGGGAGCGGCAAGTGAATTACCTAGCCGCAGCGACGGTCGATGTACCGTTCACGCTCCCAATCGTCGATTACAACGCGATCGCACCGCTTCTGATCATTTTGGTAGCAGGGGTTGTTTCGGTTCTCGTGGAGGCACTACTGCCGAGGGGGTCTCGGCGCTTTATTCAGTTATTTATTGTCTTCGGTGCCCTGATCGCGGCCTTGGCGTGGGTATTCACCATCACCGGAGTCCGGGTCGTGACTGCTGAGGGTGCAATCGCTATAGACGGCCCAGCGCTTTTGATGCAGGGAGCGATATTGGTGCTCGCGCTCTTAGGTGCGCTCCTGATGGCTGAGCGATCACTTGATCCAAGTGGTGATGTTTTCGCTGCGCGCGCTTCTTCACTTCCTGGTTCTGAGGATGAAAAACAGTTCACGGCGCGTGGATACCTGCAGACCGAAGTGTGGCCACTGTTCTTGTTCGCGGTTTCGGGCATGATTTTATTTGTCTCAGCAAATGACCTATTACTGATGTTCGTGGCCCTCGAAGTGATGTCATTGCCGCTGTACCTGCTCGCGGGCATGGCTCGCCGGCGACGATTGCTCTCTCAGGAGGCGGCGCTCAAGTACTTCTTACTGGGTGCCTTTTCCTCCGCTTTCTTTATCTATGGGGTGGCGCTGGTTTACGGTTTCGCGGCGTCAACGCAGTTGCCGGTGATCGCGAGTGTGTTAACCGCAAAATCCGGGCAGACCTCGTTGGCCCTGATCGGAATGGCTTTGATCTTGGTTGGGCTGCTCTTCAAGGTGGCCGCGGTGCCATTTCACCAATGGACCCCGGACGTTTATCAAGGTGCCCCGACGGCCGTTACTGGATTCATGGCGGCCACCGTCAAGATCGCAGCTTTCGGTGCACTAATGCGTGTGCTTTACGTCGCATTTGGCGGGATGCGTTGGGACTGGGTTCCGATGATGTGGATCATCGCCATCTTGACGATGTTGGTCGGGTCGATCATCGCGATAAGCCAGAGCGACATCAAGCGCATGCTCGCGTACTCGTCTATTGCGCAGGCCGGTTTCATTTTGGTGGGTGTAATAGCGGCAAGCCCCGCGGGACTAGCCGGTGCCATGTTCTATTTGATCTCATACGGTTTTACCACTATCGGCGCCTTCGCAATTATCTCATTGGTTCGTGACGAATCAGGTGAGGCGACCAACTTGTCAAAATGGGCCGGGTTGGGGCGCAGATCCCCACTAGTCGGCAGTGTTTTCGCCTTGTTCATGCTCGGTCTTGCGGGCATCCCACTTACCAGTGGGTTTATCGGGAAGTTCAGCGTTTTCGCGGCCGCTATCGCCAGCGGCGACACCTGGCTGGTCATTGTGGGTGTATTGGCCTCAGCAATCGCTGCATTCTTCTATGTTCGGGTGATCGTCGTGATGTTCTTCACCGAGCCCGGTCCGCAGACCGCATCGGTGGTGGTGCCATCAGCTTTCACGACCATTGCACTTGCGGCCGGAGCTACCGTCACCCTGGTACTGGGCATCTTGCCCCAACCCATCCTCGAATTGGTCAGCAATGCTGGCCTGTTCATTCGGTAGTACCTTTGCCTCATGCTGTTACCCACTCTGGAGGGCTTTTCTCCTGACCCAGCCCTCGAAAGTGAGCTTGCGCAGGGGTTGGCTCGGGTTGAATCGGCGCTGGATCAGGCGGTGCGTAGTGAGTACCCGTTTGTCACGGCAGCCTCAAGGCATCTAGTTGATGCCGGTGGTAAGCGTTTTCGCCCTTTGCTAGTCCTGCTTTCAGCTCAATTCGGTGATCCGGCAGCCGAAGCGGTTATCGCCGCCGCGGTTGCGGTCGAGCTCACCCATGTGGCGACGCTGTATCACGATGATGTGATGGACGAAGCCGAGGTCCGCCGAGGTGCTGAAACAGCTAATGCACGTTGGGGTAACTCGGTGGCGATCTTGACGGGCGATTTTCTGTTCGCCCGGTCTTCTGGGATTCTTGCGAACCTTGGCCCCGACGCCGTTCGCATTCAAGCTGAAACGTTCGAGCGCCTGTGTACCGGTCAGATCCTGGAGTCTGTGGGACCCGCCGATGGGATGGATCCGGTTAAGCATCACCTTGCGGTCTTGGCCGACAAAACTGGGTCCTTGATAGCCACGAGTTGCCGCTATGGAGCCATGATGTCCGGTGCAAGCCCTGATATCACTGAAGTATTGACCCGTTTCGGGGAGCTCATCGGAGTGGCTTTCCAACTTGCCGATGACATCGTGGATATCACTTCTGACTCGGCACAGTCGGGCAAGACCCCGGGCATTGACCTGCGCGAAGGGGTGCCGACTCTGGCAACTTTGATCGCGCTGGGCGGTGAGGATCCGGCCGATGAGCGGCTCCGTGAACTATTACGGCGCCCACTGCCCGACGATGCCGAGCATGCTGAAGCCATAGCTCTATTGCGCGGTCACGGGGCCCTTGACGAAGCCCGGGCCGAAGCAGGTAGATGGGCGGATGAAGCCCGTGGGGTGCTAGCACCCTTGCCGACGGGTGCGCCTAAAACCGCCCTGGAGACACTTTGTGATTACGTTGTTACTCGTACCGGTTAAGTAGCAGAACTAGTCGGGTTCGGTGACCTCGAGCGACTGGGCAATGGCACTGCGCCGGTCGTTTCCGGTCTTTTTTGCATGGCGTACCGCATCGACCGAGAACACAATGAGTGCGAGCCAGACGATAATGAATCCGATCCAGCGCGAGGTCGACATGGAGTCGTGGAAGACTGTGACACCGAAGGTGAAAATAACTATCGGTGTGATGTACTGCAGCAATCCCAACATTGAAAGCGGCAGCCGCGTTGCTGCGGCCCCAAATGCGAGCAGCGGGATCGCCGTAATCGGTCCGAGTAATAGCAGCATCAGGCTGATTGCAGTGCCACCTTCGACGAATGCTGCGGCCAGCGAACTCTCCAGAGTGACCAAATAAATAATCGCGACGGGGCTGAGAACCGCGGTTTCAATGGTCAAACTCTCAACGGCGCCGTATCCGACAAATTTCTTAATAAGGCCGTAGCACGCGAATGAAATGGCAAGAATCAGGCTGATCCAGGGTATGGCTCCATAGGAAAAGGTCAGCACCAAAACTGCGAATACTGCAATCCCTACCGCGAACCATTGAACTTTACGGAGCCGTTCACCAAGCAATATCACGCCGAGCGCAACAGACACTAGCGGGTTGATGAAGTAGCCGAGAGAGGCCTGAACAAGTTCGTTTATAGAAACGGAGTAGACGTATACCAGCCAGTTGATACTCAGTGCTACTGACGCAATTGCTAACAGGCCCACCGACTTGCGGTCGCGCAGGGCTTGACGAAGTTTTGGCCAGCCCCGCGTGGCGGTGATGATAATGCAGAGGAGTACGAGTGACCAGATTACTCGGTGCGCTACGATTTCAAACGGCGAGACTGAATCAAGTTGCGCGAAGTAGAGGGGGAGCATACCCCAAAGACCATATGCTGCAACGCCAAATAGCAGACCCTGTGTGGCTCTTCGTTGTTCGTCTTGATGACTCAGGACACAGCCCAGGTGTCATTGCCGAAGAGTAAAGTCTGCAGGTCACCAGCGCCTTGGGCTTCGGTTACCTCGGCGATCTGCTCGCGCATCAGCCGGTCATACGACGGGCGGGTGATGTCACGGAAAACTCCAATTGGAGTGTTCTCCAAAGTGCGTGGGTTTGATAGGCGAGAAAGTGCGAACGCCAGCCCTGGGTCCTTAGCGTGTGCATCGTGGCTGATGATGTTGTCAAGACCAACCTTGGCAACCTCAACTACCTCAAGGTGGCCGTCGGCCTTGCGCATGACGCCTTTTTCTTGCTCTTTGCCGAAACGGATTGGTTCACCGTGCACCAAGCGCATCATTAGGTCATCGCGGGTGTCGGTGTCCTTGAGGGGCTCCCACGCATTGTCATTGAAAATATTGCAATTCTGGTAGATCTCCACCAGTGCGGTGCCCTCGTGGCCTGCCGCCGCGGTTAGTACCTCGGTTAGGTGCTTGCGGTCAGAGTCAATGGTGCGTGCGACGAAAGTAGCTTCGGCGCCAAGGGCCAATGAGACCGGATTAAATGAGTAGTCGAGGGAGCCTTGCGGAGACGACTTAGTGATCTTGCCGCGCTCGGAGGTAGGGGAGTACTGACCCTTAGTTAGTCCATAGATTCGGTTGTTGAAAAGCAAGATTTTGAGATTGACGTTGCGGCGCAAAGCATGGATGAGGTGGTTGCCGCCGATGCTAAGGGCATCACCGTCACCGGTGATGACCCAAACCGAAAGGTCGGGCCGTGAAGTTGCGAGCCCGGTGGCAATCGCCGGAGCGCGCCCGTGGATCGAATGCAGGCCGAAGGTATCGAGGTAGTAAGGGAAGCGCGATGAGCAACCGATACCGGAAACGAAGACAATATTCTCGCGCTTTAATCCAAGATCAGGCAG
>CAMBQX010000002.1 GCA_945870085.1 Bifidobacterium breve
TCAAGTTGACATTAGTTTTTTGCGGCGCCGGTGATTTACCAATTGACTACCGAGCACAATCAGCAGCGCAATCACAAAAACGAGTGTAGCCAAGGCATTAACCTGCACCGGTATTCCACGTTGAGCCGCTCCCCAAATGAAAATTGGGACGGTTACCAAGGTGCCAGCATTGAAATAGCTGATGATGAAGTCGTCGAATGAAAGGGAAAAACCGAGTAAGGCGGCACCGGCGATGCCTGGCGCAACCAGCGGCAACGTTACGTATCTGAAAGTAGATTTCGGATCGGCATATAGATCTCGTGCGGCTTCTTCAAGGCGTGGATCAAGGCCCTGCAGCCTGGCTTTCACGGTAACAACCACGAACGAGATGATGAACATAATGTGCGCGATAATCACCGTCCATTGACCCAGCGGGAATCGGAGGTTCAAGAACAGTGCCAAGAGGCTCGAACCCATCACAACTTCGGGGGTGGCCATCGGCAGGAAAATGAGCAGGTTAGTGGTGCTGCGGCCGCGAAAACGGTATCGCACCAATGCGAAGGCGATCATCGTCCCCAGCGCCGTAGCTACGACTGTTGAGATAATGCCAATTTGAATACTAGTTGCGAATGATGAGCAAACCCCTGGGACCCCGCAGAGATTAGTCCAGGCATCGGTCGAGAATTGCGTCCAACTGATATTGAACTTACCCGATGGCTTATTGAAACTTAAGATCGCAACAACAGCGATAGGTATGAAGAGGTAAATCAGGACGAGAATCGCGACGATCCCCAAGAGATTTCGCCGAAGCCAGCGCATCAGAGTAAATCCTCCGTCCCGGCACGGCGGATATACGTAAACACCATGACCAAAATCGCCGCCATCAGAACAAATGACAGGGCGCTGGCGGTCGGATAATCTCGAAATTCAATGAAATTGGTCTGGATCACATTGCCGATCATTCGATCCTTGGTAGATCCAAGCAACTCAGCATTGATGTAGTCACCGGCTGCCGGAATGAAAGTTAGCAAGGTGCCCGCGACTACCCCCGGCAGCGACAGCGGCCACGTGATCTTACGAAAAGTCGCCACAGCTGACGAATACAAGTCGCTGGACGCCTCAATTAGACGCGGATCAATTTTCTCGAGTGCCGCATATAACGGCAAAATCATGAAAGGCAGGAAGTTATATGTCAGACCTGCGACCACGGCAATGCCGGTGTTCAGGATTCGATCATCTGGCAGTAAGTGAAGTGCATTAAAAAACGAGGTTATCGGGCCTTCGTCCGCCAAGATAGTGCGCCAGGCGTAGGTGCGAAGTAAGAATGATGCGAATGACGGAGCAATCACTAACACTAAAAGCAGCGGACGCCACTTACCGCCCTTCATCGCAATGAAGTACGCCAGAGGATAGGCGATAACAAGGGCCAGCAGGGTCGCAATGCCAGCATAGATAAATGATCTGAGGAATTGCGGCCAGTACTCGGCCATGGCATTCGTATAGTTGCTTAGTTGAAAGCCGGCCTGATATTTTCCCATTTTGCCAGGAACCGGCTCCTGCAAACTGGTCATGAACAAGGTGACAAAAGGGATCGCAAAGAATATCGCCAGCCAGGTCATGCCCGGGAACAAGAGCAGGTAACCGGTACGGGAACGGCGTTTTGCTACCACCACCGGCTTACTCGGACCTGCTACCAGGATTGGTGACACTGCTAACCGCCGAGGTTCTCAAGGCCGAATGTGTGTTCGGGAGCCCAATGAAGTAGCACTTCATCGCCAACCGAGCAGCGGTCGCCGACAATTACATTCTGTTCGAAAACAGTGAGCTCTTGATCCCAAGGGGTGCGCACCAGGTATTGGGTAGAGACACCCGCATATGAAACATCGGTTACTCGGCCGGAAATTTTGTTGTGCGACTCAGGCGCTCGATGACCGTCGGGGGCGTCGAGGACCGTCATCTTCTCCGGCCTGACGCCCACGATCATGCTGTCACTTGTTGCACTAGATCGCGCGGCCGGCACCACATAAGTTTGCCCATAGGCAACCACCAAAATATCGTCACCGCTGCGCCCTTGAGCGGTACCGTTGATAAGATTCGACTGACCCAAAAAGTTTGCTACAAATACAGTTTTAGGCAGCTCATAGATATCAGCCGGGTTACCCAACTGCTCTATCCGGCCAACATTCATGATCGCGACGGTGTCGGCCATGGTCATGGCCTCCTCTTGATCATGGGTAACGTGCACAAAGGTGGTGCCAACTTCACGTTGAATGCGCTTGAGCTCAATTTGCATTTGGCGGCGCAATTTGAGGTCGAGTGCGCCAAGCGGCTCATCAAGTAGCAGCACATCAGGCTCATTTATCAGCGCACGGGCCACCGCAACCCGTTGCTGCTGCCCACCGGACAACTGGGTGGGCTTTCGCCGCGCCATCGCGCTGAGTTCAACTAGCTCAAGCATCTGGTTCACCGGAGTCTTGACATCCTTGATGCCGCGACGGCGTAAACCGAATGCCACATTTTCAAAAATGTCCAAGTGCGGAAACAGTGCATACGATTGAAAAACTGTATTTACCGGGCGTTGAAAGGCCCGCAGGTTCGTGATGTCCTTTGAGCCAATATTGATGGTGCCTGAAGTTGGATCTTCGAGCCCCGCGACCATCCGCAGGGTAGTCGTCTTGCCGCAACCAGATGCCCCGAGCAACGCGAAAAATGATCCGGCGGGGATAGTCAAAGTCAGATCATCTACCGCAGCGACATCGCCAAACTTTTTGGTGAGATTTAGCAGGTGGAGATCCTCAACCTGTTTAATCGCTCCGGCCACGCGCTAGTTACCGATCGCTGTCTGGAACTCGCGCTCGTATTTATCACCCTGTTCGGGAGTCAGTGCTTTGAACACATAGGTGCGGTCAAGAGTTGCCGCTGACGGGAAAATGAATTCACTTGCCGCCAAGGCCGGGTCGATCTTTTCCATTTCAGCTTTGGCCCCTTCGACCGGACAGATGTAGTTCACGTAAGCCGCGACTTCAGCTGCCACCTTTGGATCGTAGTAGTAGTTCATGATCATCTCGGCGTTCTTCTTATGCGCCGCGAGGGCCGGAATCAGCATATTGTCGGTCCAGAGCATGCCGCCCGACTCGGGGATCTCGAAACCGAAATCCTCGCCAAGTGCAAATAAGTCACCGGACCACCCAATCACCGCGATTACGTCACCTGATTCAAGTGAGGCGATGTAGTCATTACCCGTTACTTGACGGATCTGGCCACTATCGACCTGCTTGGTTAGCTCTTCAATTGCTTGGCTGAACTGATCGTCGGTGAAATCGGACGGGTTATTCCCCTGCCAAGCCATGATGCAACCCATGGTGTCACGCATCTCGGACAGCACCGTGATCCGCCCCTTGAGCTTGGGGTCAAAGAGCTGGTCCAACGTGGTCATCTTGTCGCTCCCGAGCGTGTCCTTCAACGCCGACTTGTTGTAACCGAGGCCGCCGAAACCTGACTGCCAAGGCAGTGAGTAATCACGTGACTTATCGAATGCCACATCCGCCAAGCGCGGTATCAGATTCTTACCGTTGGGAATAATTGCCTTATCAAGTTTTTGCGCAAAGCCATTTTCAATCCACAGAGCTGCCATCCAGTCGGTTAGAACGACGAGATCACGTCCGATGTCTTGTCCTTGTTCAAGCTGCGTGCGCACTTTGGCGTAGAACTCATTGTTGTCATTGACATCTTCGGTGTAAGTGACCGCAATCCCATTCGCGTCTTGAAAAGCCTTAAGGGTTGGATACTCGCCGGTCTCGTCGTTAATATCCAAGTAAAGGGGCCAATTCGACCAGTTAGCCGTCTTGTCGGTATCTGAAAGATCAGCAGCGGTTGCCGCCGACGGCGCGCCAGTTGCGGTACCCGCATCACTGCCCGAAGCCCCGCATGCGGTCGCAGCAATTGCCACCCCGCCGATACCCGCCGCCTGGAGTAACCGTCTACGGGACAGCGCACTCTTGGCCAGCCCAGCTATTTCGACAGCTGCCTCTGAAACTTGATACGACATTTGGTTCCTCTCAGTTTGCGAATAACTAACGGGTGGTCGTAAAAATCGTCCGGTGCCACGATTTGCGCGCTACGCCGGTGATATCCATCGAAACATGTTTTACCTGGGTGTACTCGTCAAATGAATAAGTCGACATATCCTTGCCGAAACCGGACTGTTTGAAGCCCCCATGTGGCATTTCGCTCACAATTGGTATGTGATCGTTAATCCAGACGCATCCGGCCTTGATTTCTCGGGAGGCTCGCATGGCCCGCAGCAAGCTGGTTGTCCAGGCCGAGGCCGCCAAACCGAACGGGGTGTCATTGGCCAAGGCCAGACCCTCATCATCAGAATCAAAGGGAAGCACCACCAAAACTGGTCCAAAAATCTCATCCTGCACGATCTCTGAGCGCTGAGCAGCCCCCGTAACCAAAGTTGGTAGGTAATACGAACCTGCCGCTAACTCACCCTGCGGTGCGGCGCCCCCGGTCACCACAGTGGCACCTGCAGCTCGTGCCCGATCCACAAACCCGGCAACACTTAACTGTTGACGCCTTGACACTAGCGGCCCCATGTCGGTCGCGGGATCGGCCGGGTCGCCCAAAACCACTCCGGAAAAGAAATCTGCAACCCCAGCGACAAAAGCATCAAAGAGTGGGCGCTGCACATAAGCGCGGGTCGCGGCTGTGCAATCCTGCCCAGCGTTGATTAAGGAGCCCGCAACCGCCCCATGGATAGCCGCTTCCAGATCGGCGTCATCAAAAACCACAAAGGGCGCTTTGCCGCCAAGTTCTAGGTGCACTCGCTTTACGGTTGCGGTTGCCAACTCCATTACCCGCTGCCCAATTGGTGTGGAGCCGGTGAACGAAACCATGGAAACTCCCGGGTGGCTGACCAGCGCCTCACCCGCGACCGCCCCTGAGCCCACCACCACGTTTACCACCCCGACCGGGATATCAACCGCCAGTGCATCCTCTGCAAGCATTAGGGAAGTCAAAGGCGTGATCGCGGCTGGCTTCAAAACAATTGTGTTTCCTGCCGCAATAGCTGGCAGGATCTTCCACATTGCCATCTGCAGCGGGTAGTTCCAGGGGGCAATGGAGCCAACAACACCAACAGCTTCACGTCGAATATATGACGTGTGCACGCCATCCCACTCCGCCGCCGCCTTGCCTTCTAGATTTCGTGCCGCGCCCGCGAAGAATGCCACATTGTCGATTGACCCCGGCACATCAAATTCCCGGGTCAGGCGAATTGGCTTACCACTTTGCGCACTTTCAACCTGCGCGTATTCCTCGGCTCTAGATTCCAACCGAGCCGCCAGTCGCAGCAGCGCCGAGCTTCGAACCGATGGCGGCGCGGTCGACCAATCCGGGAAAGCTGCAGTAGCTGCCTGCACTGAGTAATCAACATCGGCCGCACCGGCAAATTCCATGGTGGCAACCACCGAGTTATCGGCCGGGTTAGTGACCGTGCCCAGCTCACCAGAGGTGCCGGGGCGAGGCTCCCCACCGGCCACTACCGCATTGACCTGGTTAGAACTTGCCACTATCTAACCCCCCGAAGTGTTGGCCCGGCTTTGACTGCGGCTGCTGAAGCAGTTAGTGCATACTGCCACTGCTCAGCGTCATCTTCCTGCAGCAACGCGGTTTTAACACCCACATGATGCACCTCGGTCGCAATCATCTCAATTGAAGACCCCTAAGTAGCCCGAGCTCGAGTTAGTGCACTCCAATAAATCGCACATGAGGATTAGGTTAGAGCCGTGCACAGTTCGTCGTGCGTAGTCCCTTCAGCATCCATCCCAACCGCGATGATCTCGGCTCCGCACCAGTAGGTCGAAAAGCGGCGGAAACCCCGGATTTCTCATAATTACTCGGTCCTGGGTCGGACCACTTGTTCAATCACCCGCGATATCGCATCCAATTCGCCTTTAAACGTAGCCACCCGTTGTTGGTCAAATGGCAAGGTCTGACACAGTCGTCCCGAATCTGGGGTACCTGCAGAAAGATCCAAGCCCTAGGTGCCCCTAGCTTGGATGGCCCCAACCAAACCCAGTACCACGCTTTACTTACCGTGGCCAATATTCCCGCTCAAATCATTCGGTGTACCGCCGCCGCAATGCCCTTGGGTGAAGAATCAGTGATGGCTTCATCCCATGTGGCCAAATGGTCGACCAGGGCGGATACCTCAGCTATTTGCGCCGCTTAGCTCCCCTCCATAAACTAATGTCGGGGATTGCAACAAATATGCGATGCGCCTTTACAACACACTTTATCACGGTGATGAGATTAAATAACAAACAAGTTTTAATTTGGAAGGTCCTCGGACAGCATTTGGCCCATTAAGGAGGAACCGCATGAGCGTTGTACGTGCCGCCCTCGTCCAAACCAATTGGACCGGCGACAAAGAATCCATGATCGCAGCACATGAGGATTACGCCCGAAAGGCCGCGGCTCAAGGGGCCCAGGTGATTTGCTTCCAAGAGTTGTTCTACGGCCCGTATTTTTGCCAGGTCCAAGATGCCAAGTTCTACGAATACGCCGAGGCCATCCCCGGCCCGACCACCGAGCGATTTCAGAAACTGGCCAAAGAACTGAACATGGTCATGGTGCTGCCAATGTATGAAGAAGAGCAGCCAGGTGTTCTCTACAATACCGCGGCTGTTGTTGATGCAGATGGCACTTATCTTGGTAAGTACCGCAAGCATCACATCCCACATGTCAGTGGCTTTTGGGAGAAGTTCTACTTCCGCCCAGGTAATGGTGGCTATCCGGTTTTCGACACGGCGGTTGGCAAGATCGGCGTTTACATCTGCTACGACCGACATTTTCCCGAAGGCTGGCGTGCACTCGGCCTCAATGGTGCTCAGATCGTCTTTAATCCCTCGGCAACTTCGCGCGGTCTTTCGCAGTACCTGTGGAGTATTGAGCAGCCTGGGGCTGCGGTGGCGAACGAGTACTACGTAGGTGCGATAAATCGAGTGGGCATCGAGGACCTTGGCGATGATGATTTCTACGGCCAGTCCTACTTCATCGACCCAGAAGGCCAGTACGTCGGCGAGAAAGGCGACCCGTATCAACCCGAGTTGATCGTGCGCGACCTAGACCTTGATCTAATTGCGACAGTGCGTAACCGTTGGGCCTTTTACCGCGACCGTCGCCCAGAAACATACGACGATCTAGTCCGCAGATAAGGGCACGACAGGAGACCCCATGACCATCTTGATCAAGAACGGCAGTGTTGTTTCGCCCGTTGGCATCATCAATGCTGATGTGTTGATCGATGGCGAGCGCATCGTGGCAGTTCTGGCCCCGGGCGACAACAGCCTTGGAGCGGGTCTTGTGGGCAGCGTTGACCACGTGATCGATGCCGCCGGGAAGTATGTAATTCCCGGCGGTGTCGATTGCCACACTCACATGGAGATGCCGTTCGGCGGCACTGCGGCCTCGGATACCTTCGAGACTGGCACCCGTGCGGCAGCATGGGGTGGCACCACGACCATTATCGATTTCTCGGTGCAGACCTACGGTTCACGTGTGCAGGATTCACTGCAGGCTTGGTTCGAAAAAGCAGCTGGAAATTGCCATATCGACTACGGGTTCCATCAGATCATCGGCGGAGTAGATGATGACTCACTTAAAGCGATGGATGAATTAGTCGACGAAGGCATCACTAGCTTCAAGCTATTCATGGCCTATCCGGGTGTTTTCCTGAGTGACGACGGCCAAATCGTGCGGGCCATGCAAACCGCTGCAAACAACGGCTCCATGATCATGATGCATGCCGAGAATGGCACTGCAATAGACGTTTTAGTGAGCCAGGCACTCGCCGCAGGCAAAACCGACCCGATGTATCACTCCTTAAGTCGCCCTTGGCAAACCGAATCCGAAGCCACCAACCGGGCCGTCATGCTCGCGCATATGACCGGGGCTCCGCTATATGTGGTGCACATGTCTGCCAAGCAGGCTGTCGAGGTAGTGCAGCGGGCGCGCGATGGCGGCCAAAATGTCTTCGGTGAAACCTGCCCCCAGTATCTTTATCTCTCCCTTGAAGATCAATTGATGCAGCCTGGCTTCGAAGGTGCCAAGTGGGTTTGCTCCACGCCACTTCGCTCAAAAGCCGAAGGTCACCAAGAGGAACTTTGGCGCTACCTGCGCACCAACGACCTCTCCGTGGTGAGCACCGACCATTGCCCATTTTGCTTCAAGGAGCAAAAGGAACTCGGCGTAGGTAATTTCTCCAAAATACCCAACGGCATCGGCTCGGTCGAGCATCGCATGGATCTCATCTATCAAGGTGTTGTGGATGGCCAGATCTCCGTCGAGCGCTGGGTGGAGCTGTGCTCAACTACCCCCGCTCGCATGTTCGGCCTTTACCCGCGCAAGGGCGCCATAGCTCCTGGCTCAGATGCCGACATTGTCATCTACGATCCGGTTGGTCGAACCGAAATTGGATTCCACAAAACCCACCACATGAACATGGACCACTCGGCTTGGGAGGGTTTCGTGATCGACGGCCACGTAGACACCGTGCTCTCCCGCGGCAAAGTAGTAGTTGAGAATAATGAGTACAAAGGCATTAAAGGCCACGGCCAATATCTAAAGCGCGGCCTATCCCAGTACCTGATCTGAGCTCGAAATCACGCAAGACCAAAATCAATAAAGAAGCGGAGATTTACTGTGCGTGTCATTGACCACTGGATCAACGGAGCTCTGGTTCCATCAACTTCTGGGCGCACCAGCCCGGTCTACAACCCAGCCACCGGTAAGCAGCAGGCCAGTGTCGGTTTAGCGTCGGTTGCCGAGGTTGATGCCGCGGTCGCCGCGGCCAAGGAAGCGTTCAAGTCATGGCGGCTAGCGTCTCTGTCGAAGCGCTCAGAGATCATGTTCGCTTTCCGTGAGCTGGCCAACGCCAACCGGCCCAAGATTATTGAATTGATCTCAATCGAGCACGGCAAAGTCCCGAGTGATGCTGCCGGTGAGCTAGCACGAGGCATGGAGAATATTGAGTTCGCCTGTGGCATCCCCGCGCTACTCAAAGGTGGTTTCAGTGAACAGGTTTCCGGTGGTGTCGACGTCTACTCGATAAAGCAGCCCCTTGGGGTCGTTGCCGGTATCACCCCCTTTAACTTCCCGGCGATGGTACCGATGTGGATGTTTGCCAACGCAATCGCGACCGGCAACTGCTTCATCCTAAAACCGAGCGAGAAGGATCCGTCCGTATCTCTGTACCTAGCCGAGTTACTTTCTCAGGCCGGGCTCCCACCAGGTGTATTTACAGTTCTTCAAGGTGACAAAGTTGCAGTTGACGCCATCTTGGAGCACCCAGATATCGCGGCCGTAAGCTTCGTCGGGTCCACCCCCATCGCGAAATACATATACACCACCGGCACCGCAAACGGTAAGCGTGTTCAAGCACTTGGCGGGGCCAAGAACCACATGATCGTGCTTCCCGATGCCGACATCAATATGGCCGCAGATGCAGCGGTAAGCGCAGCTTATGGTTCAGCCGGTGAGCGCTGCATGGCCGTTTCGGTTGTTGTCGCCGTCGGGAACATCGGTGATGAAATCGTCGACGCCATTGCGGTTAGGCTGCCGAAACTGAGGGTTGGGCCAGGCACCGACCCCGATGCCGAGATGGGGCCACTGATCACCGGCGAGCACCGCGACAAGGTCGCTTCATATCTCGCCGGTGCAGCAGGCGAGGGCGCGACCATGGTCGTGGATGGCCGCGACGATGACTTGCCAACTGAAGGCTTTTTCCTCGGTGTTTCGCTTGTCGACAATGTCAAGCCGGGCATGAAGGTATATGACGATGAAATTTTTGGCCCTGTCTTGGTGGTGACCCGCGTTGATACCTACGAAGAAGCCGTAGCGCTCATCAATGCGCACCAGTATGGCAACGGAACGGCGATCTTTACCCGCGATGGAGGTGCCGCCCGGCAATTCCAGTTCGATATCAATGTGGGCATGGTCGGTATCAATGTGCCGATTCCGGTGCCGGTGGCTTACTACAGCTTCGGTGGCTGGAAAGCCTCGCTCTTTGGCGACAGCAATATGTATGGGCCTGCGGGTATTGAGTTCTACACCCGCACCAAGACAGTCACCTCGAGGTGGCCAGACCCGGCCACTTCGTCAGTTGACCTCGGCTTTCCACGTACGCGATAACGAAAGGGACTCCCATGGAAATCGGTGTAGTACTGCAGTGCACTCCCCCAGCGGCACGAGTTATCGATCTAGCACGCCGCGCCGAAACGTACGGGTTCAGTCACGTGTGGACTTTCGACTCACATATTTTGTGGGAGGAGCCCTACGTCATCTACAGCAAGATTCTTGATGAAACCCGCAAGGTAATTGTTGGTCCGATGGTCACCAACCCAGCAACCCGAGACATCACGGTTACTGCTTCCGTGTTTTCCACATTGAATGAGATGTATGGCAATCGCACTGTCATTGGAATTGGACGCGGTGACTCTGCGGTGCGGGTTACCAATGGCAAGCCCGTTTCTGTCGCAGACCTTCGGCAGGCGGTGGTTGACCTCAAGGGCCTGGTGAACGGTGAGGCGATCGAGTACAACGGCAATAGCCTGCGACTACCTTGGGCTGGAGCTAGTCGCACGGATGTCTATGTCGCGGCTTACGGGCCAAAAGTACTAGCTTTGACCGGCGAAGTGGGCGATGGCTTTATTCTCCAACTTGCGGACCCAGCAATTACGGAATGGACCATAAAAGCAGTTCGCGATGCCGCTGCTGCTGCTGGCCGCAACCCCGACGATATCTACATCTGCGTCGCAGCCCCCGCTTATGTCACCGATGGGTCACCAGGGGAACTGGCTCATGCCCGCGACCAACTGCGTTGGTTCGGCGGCATGGTAGGTAACCACGTCGCCGACATCGTAGAGCGCTACGGTGAAACCGGAAGTGGTGTGCCGCAAGCGCTCACCGACTACATCAAAGAGCGCAAAGGGTACGACTACAACCATCACGGCAAGGCGAGTAATGACCACACCGATTTCGTCCCCGATGAGATCATTGACCGTTTCTGCATCATCGGTCCGCCAGCGGAGCAGGTGCGCCGTATTGAAGAACTCAAAGCTCTCGGCGTGGACCAATTCGCGGTTTATCTCCAGCACGATGACAAGGACGCTACTTTGGCGGCCTACGGCGCGAAGGTCATTCCCGCAATCCATGACCATGTCCTAGCGACAAGTTAGCAGGAGTGCAACCTTGGTAACCCGATTTCCTGTGGTGAGCAACCTGGGCCGCCGCGTCCGCCGAGTGCTTCTGGGGGCCCTTCCTCATAACTGCAACACGATTTGGGCCAATAACTTTAAGGCGCCGTAACGAAGTCGATTAACTCCTCAACTCGGCCGAGTAGCGATGGCTCCAAATCGGAATACAAATTCACGCCACTTAGGATCTTGCGCCAGGCCATACCGGTGTCAACTTTCCACCCGAGGGCGTGGCACACACCTTCTTTCCAAGGTTGGCCTTTGTCGATAACCGGCCATTGGTTCATCCCGATAACCGCGGGTCGCACGGCTTGCCACACATCAACATAGGGATGGCCAAGTACCAAGACGTCACCACCGAATGCTGTCATGACCGCATCTGCGATTCGGGTCTCCTTTGAGCCAGGCACAAGGTGATCGAGTAAAATTCCGATTCGATGCGATTGATCTGGCTCAAACACCTGCACTCGATTAAATGGTTCGTCGATCCCACCGAGGTGCTCAACCACGATCCCTTCGATTCTTAGGTCATCGCCCCATACTTTTTCAATCAACTCGGCATCTTGGCTGCCTTCAACCCAAATCCGCGAACCGCGGGCCACCCGGGCCCGATGCAATGACGTGGCAACCGAGCCGGACGCCGTACGAAGGGGGCCGGACAAACCTTTCGGAGTGACCGGACGCACGAGAGTAACAAGTTGGCCGTCTATCAAGAAAGCCGCCGGGCCCAGATCAAATGGGCGTCGACGCCCTTTGCCATCTTCAAGGACAACCGCCCACCCGGATACTCCTTTATCCCAGCCAACCACCGCGCCGCACCAGCCCGAGGTTGCGCACTCAACAACTAGTTCGGGGTCGGCGACCACCGTCGGGATCTTGCGCTTTTTACTCTGCGGGTCGTCGGCAAGGACATCCTTGCCGTACCTATCACTCACTAAGCGCCTAGCTATCTAGGTTCGCCATCACATGCTTAATCCGGGTGTAATCTTCGAACCCGTACATGGATAGATCTTTACCGTAGCCAGAATGCCGGAAACCACCATGGGGCATTTCAGCCACCAGTGGGATATGGGTGTTGATCCAGACGCAACCGAAATTCAAGCCCTTAGCCATGCGCATGGCTCGGCCGAAATCCTTGGTCCAAACCGATGAGGCGAGGCCATAAGGCACGCCATTTGCCCACTTCAAAGCTTCGGCTTCATCGGAGAACTTCTGTACGGTAATAACTGGACCAAAAATCTCGTTTTGGATCATTTCATCATCTTGCTTCAGGTTAGCAATCACGGTCGGCTCGATGTAGTAACCACGATCACCTTGCCGGTTACCTCCAACAACTACTGAAGCATGGCCCGGGGTGCGCTCAATGAAGCCGAGGACGCGTTCCATCTGGCTGACATTGTTGACGGGTGGGACGAGTGCATCGCCCCCTGGACCATCAGCAAAGGTGGTCAAAGTGGCCTTGGCCTGCTCTGCCAAAGCTGCGACAAAGTCGTCATAAATAGCAGGGCCGACGATCATGCGTGTTGCCGCGGTGCAATCTTGACCGGCGTTGAAATAACCGGCTACCGCGAGCCACTCGGCAGCAGCTTCAACGTCTGCATCGTCGAAGATCACGACCGGGGCTTTTCCACCGAGTTCAAGGTGGACGCGCTTTACGTCGCGTGCCGCTGATTCAGCCACCTGCATGCCCGCGCGCACCGACCCCGTAATTGCGACCATCTGTGGGGTCTTGTGCTCAACTAATGCACGACCGGTATCGCGATCACCGCATATAACATTCATTACACCCGGCGGCAGTGCACCGGACTCGGCGATGATCTCGGCCATACGAACGGTGCTAACAGGAGTGGTATCACTGGGCTTCAGCACCACGGTGTTACCAGCAGCAATTGCCGGTACGTACTTCCAGACCGCCATCAACATCGGGTAGTTCCACGGTGTCACCTGACCAATTACTCCAATGGGCTCACGGCGAATTATTGAGGTGAAGCCCTTGGCGTACTCCCCCGCTGCCCGGCCTTCCAGCACCCGGGCGGCGCCGGCGAAGAAGCGGATCTGGTCGATCATCGGCGGGATCTCTTCTGAGGCGGTCACTCCTATCGGCTTTCCGGTGTTCTCGCTTTCCAGGGCGACCAATTCATCGGCATGGGCCTCGAAAGCATCAGCAATTGTCAGGAGTGCTTTTTGTCGCTCCGATGGGGTTGAGTTGCTCCAAATTTCAAAAGCGGCATCGGCCGCTACATATGCGCGGTCCACATCGGTCGCACTAGAGACCGGGGCCGAAGCAAAAACTTCGCCGGTGGACGGGTTAATCAGATCACTCGTGCGACCATCGGCCGCATCTACACTTTCACCGTTAACAAAATTGTGCAGGGACCGTTTGCCGCTCACGTGAACTCCCAGGGTTGGGGACAAATAATGGGGGATTGTCGAGTTGCCGGCAGCCTAGTACCCAGGCACCGTTTTCGGTAGTCCAATTGGGTGCTGGCTACGGATTTCGTAGTTTAATCCCGAAACAGCCACTAAATCACTTGCCAAATCCCCGCTAATGGGACACGATGCTCAATATGCCCACCCGTGAGCGAGGGAGCGCCACCCTCGACGATGTCTCCAAGGCCATCATTGAGCAGCTCCAGCAGGACGGTCGCCGGCCCTACGCCACCATCGGTAAAGCGGTCGGCCTATCGGAGGCCGCTGTTAGGCAGCGGGTTCAAAGGCTCCAAGACACCGGGGTCATGCAAATTGTCGCGATCACCGATCCCGTGCAAATGGGCTTCACAAGTGCCGCCATGATCGGGGTCCGCGTTGACGGTGACATTGAATTGGTCGCCAAAAAAATGGAATTAATGCCCGAGGTTGATTACCTAGTGGTCTGCGCGGGGTCTTTCGATATCTTGGCCGAGGTCATAACCGAAGATGACGACCACCTTCTCGAGGTCATAAACAGGCACGTCCGCGCCATACCCGGCGTGCGATCAACCGAGACATTCGTCTACCTAAAACTACGCAAGCAGATCTACACCTGGGGGAAAAGATGACAGCTACAACGCAATACCTGATCGAGCCGGGCAATGACCGTATGGCCAACTCGGCGCGCGACCACCTTTGGATGCACTTCACTCGGCACTCCTCATATTACGAGGGCGGCCACGTGCCCGTCATTGTCAAAGGTGACGGCGCCTATATTTGGGATGACCACGGCAAAAAGTACTTCGACGGGCTTTCCGGGCTGTTCGTGGTGCAGGTCGGACACGGTCGCCGGGAACTTGCTGCTGTCGGCGCCAAACAAGCTGAAGAACTGGCTTTCTTCCCGATTTGGTCCTATGCACATCCGCGCGCCATTGAACTTGCCGAGCGTCTTGCCCACTACGCACCCGGTGATCTAAATCGTGTTTTCTTCACCACCGGTGGTGGTGAAGCTGTCGAAACCGCCTGGAAGCTTGCGAAGCAATTTTTCAAACTCACCGGCAAACCCACGAAGCACAAAGTCATCAGCCGGGCTATCGCCTACCACGGAACTCCGCAGGGGGCCTTATCGATTACCGGTATCCCCGATGCCAAGATTCCATTTGAACCACTTGTTCCGGGCGCGGTTAAAGTTCCTAATACCAACTTTTATCGCGCCGAGGAGGAGTACCGACACGACGAGAAACTCTTTGGCCTGTGGGCCGCCAACCGCATTGCCGAAGCCATCGAATTCGAAGGCCCTGACAGCGTCGCCGCGGTCTTCGTTGAGCCGGTTCAGAACTCCGGGGGTTGCTTCCCTCCACCACCCGGGTACCTGGAGCGGGTGCGCGAGATCTGCGATCAATACGACGTCTTGATGGTTGCCGATGAAACGATCACCGCATTCGGACGCATCGGTGACATGTTCGCGATGAATCGCTTTGGAGTTACCCCGGACATCATCACCTGCGCCAAGGGCATGTCATCGGGCTACTCCGCCATCGGTGCCATGATTGCAAGTGAGCGACTCTTCGAGCCCTTCAAACACGGAACCACGTCATTCCTACACGGCTACACCTGGGGTGGCCATCCGGTTGCGGCAGCCGTGGCACTGGCAAACCTTGATCTTTTTGAGTCCGAGGGCATTAACGAGCATGTGCTGGCGAATGAAGGCAACTTCCGGCGCACCCTCGACAAACTAAATGATCTACCGATTGTCGGCGATGTCCGTGGAGCCGGCTACTTCTACGGAATTGAACTAGTTAAGGACAAAGTCACCCGCGAGACTTTTAATGACGATGAGGCCGAACGTTTGCTGCGTGGGTTTTTATCAAAAGCACTCTTCGATAACGGGCTTTACTGCCGGGCCGATGACCGCGGCGACCCGGTAGTGCAACTCGCTCCACCTCTCACCTGCGGGCAAAAGGAGTTTGACGAAATCGAAGGCATATTGCGCTCGGTGCTAACCGAAGCTTGGTCAGTGCTGTGAGCCCCGCAGAGTTCCAAGCACCTGGTTCCACCGAGCGAACTAGGGGGCGCCGAATACCTGAGAATTCGGTAACCGAGACCGCTGCTTTGCATCAAGTACTTGATGCCGGTTTGGTCGCGCACCTTGCCGTGGTCGACGAAGCCGGGCAGCCGTATGTGCTCCCGGTGGCGTACGCGAGGCGTGGTGAGCAAGTACTGTTTCACGGATCCACCGGCTCAA
This sequence comes from Bifidobacterium breve, assembly GCA_945870085.1. Taxonomy (GTDB): domain Bacteria; phylum Actinomycetota; class Actinomycetes; order S36-B12; family S36-B12. Next base: position 15,895 of record CAMBQX010000002.1, read on the forward strand.
GACTTTTCCGGGGGCTGGCAGCCGGACAGCCCACCTGCCTAACCGTCACCTTGCTCGACGGGCTAGTTCTGGCACGAAGTGCTTTCGAATCAAGCATGAACTATCGCTCGGCCATGATCCTTGGTGTAGCTACTCAATTACGCGGTGACGATGAACTCGATGCGCTGGCATGTATCACCGAGCATCTGTTACCCGGGCGCTGGTCGGAGTGCCGTCACCCATCAGCTAAAGAACGGGCGGCGACCTTGACACTGGCCCTTGACCTAAACGAATGTTCGGTCAAGATCCGAACTGGTGGGCCCGATGATGATCCCGCGGATTTACTTGATCCAGTTTTCAGTCAAATCTGGGCGGGTGAAGTACCCCTTCAATCGATCTTCGCCGCTCCGATCGCCGACGAGAACACCCCAACGACGATCAACGTGCCCGAGTACATCACCAAGTGGCAGCGCCCGTGACACAAAATCCCGCTGAACTTTCAATGTGGTGGAATACTTTGCCCCCCGAACTTTTAGCACCCATCGGGTCTCCGCTCCCCGGAGATGCAGCTGCCGATATCGCGATAGTTGGTGCTGGCTATACCGGACTCTGGACGGCTTATTACCTACTCAAGGCTGACCCCTCTTTAAGGGTTGTCATCGTGGAAGCCAACTACGCTGGATTTGGTGCGAGCGGTCGCAATGGAGGTTGGGTTTCTGCCCTTTTCCCCGCGGGGTTGAACGCCCTGGCCCGGGCCAGTTCGCGGTCGGACGCAGTGCGCATGAAACGCGCCATGTTTGAGACCGTAGCCGAAATCGGGAGGGTCGCGAATGCACAGGCTTGGGATATTGAGTGGGAGCAGGGCGGTACCGTCGTGCTCGCTCGCACACCACTGCAGCTGGAAAGTGCCCGCGCCGAGATAGCCGACTACCGCACCTGGGGTTTTGGTGAAGACGACTACGCGCTACTTGATGCAGGTGAGGCAAAAGCCCGGCTCAACGCCACCGATGTACTTGGCGCAACTTTCACTCCCCACTGTGCAGCTATTAACCCCGCTCGATTGGTGCGCAACTTGGCTCGCACGGTAAACGAAATGGGTGCCACTTTTTATGAAGACACCAAGGTCGAGTCCATCGAGCCGGGTATCTTGCGCACCGGCCGCGGTTCGATTCGCGCCGAAGTCATCGTGCGGGCAACCGAGGGTTACACCCCTTCCCTCACGGGTGAAAAACGCACCCTGGCTCCTGTCTATTCATTGATGCTTGCAACCGAACCACTTAGTGAATCTCTTTGGGAGAAAATTGGCTTGCGGGCCCGCGAAACTTTTAGCGATGGGCGCCACTTAGTCATTTATGGGCAGCGCACCGCCGACGGCCGAATAGCCTTCGGTGGCCGAGGCGCTCCGTATTTCTTTGGCTCCAAGATCACTCCCGCCCAAGATCGCAACCCGCAGGTGCACGCGGGTCTTTGGCGTGTCCTGACCGATCTCTTTCCAGCAATTAGTGATGCCCGAGTCACGCACACTTGGGGTGGCCCCCTAGGCATCGCAAGGGACTGGTGGGCCTCCTGCGGATTTGACCGAACCACCGGCTTCGCCTGGGCCGGTGGTTATGTCGGCGATGGTGTCGCAACCACCAATTTGGCGGGCCGCACATTAACCGAATTGATCACCGGCGCCCCGATGGGGGCTGGCGACCTCACCAGCTTGCCCTGGGTGAACCACCGCTCCCCTAAGTGGGAGCCGGAACCGATGCGTTGGCTGGCAACGAACTTGGCGCTGCGGGCAATTTCCAGTGCCGATACAGTGGAAAACCGCACCGGGCGGCCCTCCCGCCGGGCCGCCGTGCTGGCCCGAAAGATCGGCCACTAGTTCGGCAGGATTGTATCCAATCTGCTAGATTGAATACAATATGGAGCCGGACCCCCCCAAGCCAAGAAGGCAGGAGCCGCCATGAACAAGTCACCACAGCACCCATTCGAACTCTTCGCGATCGATCACCTACTTTCCGAGGAGGAGCGAGCAATCCGTGATGTCGTCCGCACTTATGTCGATGCGCAGATCAGGCCGCGGATAGCTGATTGGTTCGAAACCGGTGAAATCCCGGCCCGGGAGCTGGCACTAGAACTCGGTGGGCTCGGAGTTTTGGGGATGCACTTGGAAGGTTACGACTGCGCCGGCACCTCGGCGGTGACATATGGCCTGGCCTGCCTTGAATTAGAAGCCGGCGACTCGGGACTGCGTTCATTAGTTAGTGTGCAGGGCTCCTTGGCAATGTACGCGATCCACGCCTTTGGCTCCGAGGAGCAAAAGTCCATGTGGCTGCCGCAAATGGCCGCCGGCGCGGCCATTGGTTGCTTTGGACTCACCGAGGCAGACTTTGGGTCCAACCCCTCGGGTATGCGCACTAACGCCAAGCGCGATGGTGACGATTGGATCCTCAACGGGTCGAAAATGTGGATCACCAATGGGAATGTTGCTGATGTTGCCGTGGTTTGGGCTCAGACCGACGATGGTATTCGCGGCTTCGTGGTGCCCACCAACTCCCCCGGCTTCGTGGCCAATGCGATCCACAAGAAGATGTCGTTGCGCGCATCGGTGACAAGTGAATTGGTATTCACTGATATCAGGTTGCCTGGTGATGCGATTCTTCCCGGCGTCAAGGGACTCAAAGGCCCACTGTCCTGCCTCAATGAAGCCAGATTTGGCATTATCTTCGGCACCATGGGCGCTGCAAGGGACTGCCTCGAAACCGCTATCTCCTACTCAATTGATAGAGAGCAATTCGACAAGCCGATTGCCGGTTTCCAACTCACCCAAAAGAAGCTCGCTGATATGGCCGTTGAACTGGGTAAAGGCACTTTGCTCGCACTGCACCTCGGGCGCCTTAAAGATCAGCATCTCATCCGCCCAGAGCAGGTGAGCATCGGTAAATTGAATAACGCGCGGGAGGCATTAAATATCGCGCGTGAGTGCCGCGGCATTCTTGGTGGCAACGGCATCACCCTCGAATATCCAATTATCCGACACATGAACAACCTCGAGTCGGTGTATACCTACGAGGGCACGAACGAGATGCACACTCTCGTAGTCGGTGAAGCACTTACCGGAATCGCGGCTTACCGCTAATGCTCGGTGCACTTGACGGTGTACTGGTAGCAGATTTCTCGCGGGTGCTTGCGGGGCCGTACGCATCGATGCTGCTCGCTGACCTTGGCGCGACCGTTATCAAGGTCGAACGACCAGGAGCCGGCGATGACACTCGAGCCTGGGGGCCCCCTTATGCACCAGATGGGCAATCTACCTACTTCCACGCAGTCAACCGCAATAAACGATCACTCGCATTAGATATTGGTGCACCCAAAGATCAGCTGATCGCCCAAAACTTGGCAAAACGCGCCGACATCGTCTTGGAGAATTTTAAGCCCGGGGCCCTAGCCCGTTACGGTCTTGACTACCAAGCGGTCAGCGCAACTAACCCCGCTGTCATCTACTGCTCGATTAGTGGATTCGGTTCGGGTGCGGGGGTCGAGTTGCCAGGGTATGACCTACTCGTGCAAGCGATGGGTGGGTTAATGAGCATCACCGGTACCAGCGAACCCACCAAAGCCGGAGTCGCTGTCGTTGATGTTCTAACCGGCTTGCATGGCGCGGTTGCCATGCTCGCGGCCCTGCGCCATCGCGAGCTAACCGGGCAAGGTCAAAACATCGAGGTTTCACTCTTATCCAGCCTTTTGTCGTCGCTGGTTAATCAGGCATCTGGCTACGTTGGCGCTGGGGTGGTGCCTACCTACATGGGTAATGCACATCCGTCGATTTCACCCTACGAGGTTTATCAAAGCGCCGACCGGCCAATTGTCATTGCGGTCGGAAATGACGGTCAATTCATGGCACTTGCCGGAGCCATTAGCCGACCGGCACTTGCCAGCGATCCGCGCTTCGTCACGAACCCCATGAGGGTCGCAAACCGGTCAGCATTGGCGGTCGAATTGACCGCGGTTTTGGGAACCCACGGCGCCGAACATTGGCAACGGCTCATCGCGGCTGCCGGGGTGCCATGTGGTCCGATCAACGACATCTCCCAAGCGTTCAAGCTGGCCACCGACCTTGGGCTTGACCCAATCGCCGTGATCAACAAGAACGGTGAGTCAGTTGCTCAGGTCGCAAACCCGGTCCACTATTCAGCGACCCCGGTCACCTATCGCCTCGCCCCCCCGACCGTTGGCCAAGATAACGCCGCTCTCATCACCGAATTTGGCCTGGCATGAGAGCTAAACCCAAGACAACTCAAGAAGAAGTCCTCGCCCTGCTGCGCGTGGAGATCCTTACCGGGAGCCTGCAACCTGGCCAGCAGATCGTGCAGGATCTCCTCGCCGAGAAATTCGGGGTGAGCCGAGTACCGCTTCGTGAGGCACTTAAAATCTTGGAGGGTGAAGGGCAAGTAACCCACCACCTTCACCGCGGCTACTTCGTTGCTGAGTTGAGTATCAATGACCTGCAAGAGGTGTATCGCCTTCGCGCCATACTTGAGCGTGAAGCCGTGACCGCCGCGGTCTCAAACATCACCGATCGTGACCTGCTAGCCATTGCTGAGCTCGCGGCGCAAGTGAGAAAAGCTACGAAAAGTAGCGAGGTACTCGGCATCACGGCGGCCAATCGAGCCTTCCATTTCGCAATCTTTGAACTAAGTGAAATGCCAAGATTGGTGCGCCTACTTCGCCAACTTTGGGATGCCACCGATGTTTACCGCTCGGTCTATTTCACGCAGGCCGCGAACCGGGACCGCATATTGCTCGAGCATGATGAAATTCTCAGCGCCTTAAGCGCACGCAGTGTGGCCCGCTCGATCAGGTGGCATGACATCCATCGCGACAACTCGGTAGCAAGCGTGAGCGCAGTTATTGCCGGCTAACAAACCACCCGGCGGCAATAAATAGTTTTTTACTCACCTTGTGAAGTCCAGGTGATCGAGGCTGAATTCTAGGCATCCAGCCGTTAGAACCCCTAGTGGGCTTCGAGGAATCCCTTTAACAGTTCATCAAACTTGCGCCTCATATCCTTGCCGGCAAAAACGTGTGTCGCTTCCGGCCAGTCCACCGACTGACAGTTCGGCATAAGTTCGGCAATAAGGCCCGTGTGGCGGGGTGTGGTAATGCAGTCACGGCCTGCGTTTACGACAACCGCCGGAGTTTGTACCAGAGGCAACTCAGCCCGGGCGTCATAAGTCGTGCATGCCTGAACCAGACGACGCTGTGCCTCCAGACGCCCATTGAGGTCAGGCCAGGTGCCGTTCACGCCGAGCAAACGGTCGCGATTCGCATTGTAGAAGTCCCCATTGAAGCTGTAGCTAGCCGCCAACTTTTGAAACTCGTCCCAGCCCATCTTCTCGTGGACATCGACCATCGTGTTCAGCTGATCTACCATAATTGGATCAGCCCACGCCCAGCAGCCAGTCATAACGAGCGAACGAGCAAGGTCCGGGCGCAGATAAGCGATCTGCTGCCCGATGCAAGCCCCCATTCCTACCATGCCGACTATGTGAACATTGCTCCAACCGAGGTGATCAAGTAGACCGGTCACGTCGGACGCAAAAAGTTTCATGGACGCCGGCTGCGAGTAATCTTCGGTTGAGTCGCGAATGCCACGGTAGTCATAGATTAGAACCTGATAGTTCTCGAATAGGTACCGCGGGGCGTCGGAGATGCGCCCGTGGCAGAAGGTACCCCATCCGCCCATGCACACGGCTTTTGGCGCTGACACGTCTCCATGAACTTCGTAGTACATGTTATGGGAATTGACTTCGAAAGTGGGCAAAAGAACTCCTCATAGGGGAAGCCGAATGTTACCTGAAACCTGAGACCCTCGCACCCCCAAACTGGCAGCCATTTAGTTTGCTAATGGCCAGATTTTCTGGAATGGAGATGCCGCCACGGCTCCTGCCCTATATTGTGCCCTTGTAATACTCATCCATAACTTTTGGCTTGCCAAAATAGTAGAGGAGATCACAAGTGGACCTCGGCGTTTTCATCCCCATCGGCAACAACGGGTGGCTCATTTCAACCACGTCACCTCAGTACAAACCAAGTTTCGACCTGAACCTTGAGGTCTGCCAGTTGGCAGAGAAGTATGGTTTTGAATTTGCGTTATCCATGATCAAATTCCGTGGTTTCGGTGGTGATAGTGAGTTCTGGGACTACAACCTTGAATCCTTCACCCTAATATCAGCAATTGCAGCTCGAACGGAAAAAATCAAGCTTTTTGCCTCAACCGCCGTTCTTACGCTTCCGCCGGCAGTCGTGGCCCGCATGGCCGTCACCATAGATTCAATTGCTCCCGGGCGCTTTGGAATTAATATTGTGTCGGGATGGGCTCCGGGTGAGTACGCGCAGATGGGGCTTTGGCCTGGAGATGAGTATTTCGGCTATCGCTACGAATACTCAACTGAATATGTCAAGGTGATGCAGGAGCTTTGGGCCACTGGTTCCTGCACCATGGACGGAAAATTCTTCCAGATGGATGACTGCATGTGTAAGCCCACACCGAGCCACAAGATCGAATTGGTCTGTGCGGGTCAGTCAGAGCGTGGAATGGAGTTTTGTGCGGACTATGGCGATTACCAGTTCGTTCTGGGTACGGGCGTAAACACTCCCACCGCCTACGCCCCCGCTAATGAGCAACTGCTCCGCGCCAGCGCAAAGAGCGGCCGCGATATTGGCTCCTACGTTTTGTTCATGGTCATCACCGGTGAGACCGATGAGGAAGCCATGGCGAAGTGGCGGCTCTACAACGAGGGTGCAGATGCGAGCGCCCTGTCGTGGATGGCGGTGCAAGCCGATGCAGACGAAAGTGCCGGAGAGGGAAGTACCGCCAAGACGATTGCCCTCCCAGAAGGTGCCATCAACTTCAACATGGGCACAATCGTCGGCTCATACGCGACGGTCGCACGCCTACTTGATGAGGCTGGTTCTGTTCCGGGTACCAAGGGCCTGATGTTGACCTTCGATGACTTCGTGAAAGGCATGAAAGTCTTCGGAAAGAAGGTTCAGCCGCTAATGACTACCCGTAAGGTAACCAAAGGCTGACAATTTTCTCGAAAAGGGTGTGTCCGGGATTTTTGCGGGCACACCCTTTTTAGGTTGGCAAATTGGGAGCCAACAACCAAAAAGGCGGGCGGTGAAGTTTGTTACTTACCGACCGAGGGCTGACGCCGATGGTGAGAATGCGCTGAGGCAACACCTCACTCAAGCCTGTGCCTCCTTACCCGTGCGAAGCCAACCTGTGACTCGTGCGAGTCTTGCCCCCTGCATGCGGGCAGCAGTCAGGGCCACCTCATCGGGAGCCGCCCCGCTGCGGGAAACGAATGAAGCTCCATACGGGTTTCCGGAGACCTTGAGCAGATGCTCATTTTCATAACCGAGCGGCAGCACAATTGATCCCCAGTGATAGAAATGATTATTAATTGCAAGAATGGTCGACTCCAATCCCCCGTGAGCCGTTGAGCTGGAAGTAAAGGCTGTTCCCACCTTGTCTACGAGGACCCCTTTCGCCCATAAGCCCCCGGTAGTGTCAAGAAAAGCTTTCATCTGACTCGCGGGGCCGCCAAAGCGCGTAGGAGAGCCGATGGCAATGGCATCAGCCCAAGCAATATCGTCGAGAGTGGCAACCGGCTCTTTGGCATTAACTTTGACGAACTCAGCCCATTTTGGGTTGTAGGCAATCGCCTCAGGGGGCGCCAATTCCGCTACGCATCGCACCCTGACCTGTGCTCCCGCAGAAGCGGCACCTTCGCCAAGTGCTTCTGCCATCGCGGCAACATTACCGGTTGACGAGTAATAGATAACGGCAACATTGCAGGTGGTCTTACTCATGGTGCTCCTCTGTTTAATTACGAAATGGGCGGGAATACACCTGCACGGCCGGCCAGAGCCGGTGGTGTGCGTTCCAACAGGCTGCCAACCCATTCGGCGGTTGAGACTATGACATCGCGCTTAATTCCGGTGTGGAAACCACTTCGCACAGCGAGAAAGTCCAGATCTTCGGTGGCGATATTTCCGGTTGCCGCAGGTGAAAATGGGCAGCCCCCAAAACCCCCCGCTGCAGCATCAAGTACACGCACACCCTCCTCCAGGGCAGCAGCTGCATTCGCATAGCCGGTGTTGCGTGTGTTATGAAAGTGAAACCGCACAGGGATTCCAGGAGCTACCTCTCGAACCATGCCGGTCAATGCCCGGACCTGCGCTGGCACGCCCACACCGATTGTGTCGGCTAGGGCGATCTCATCTACTCCGGCCTCGGCAAAGACACGCACCACAGCGCGCACCTGATCTACACTCACCTCCCCATCGAATGGACAACCGAAAGCAACCGCGGCCGTTCCCGTAACGGGAACACCGGCACTTTTTGCATCAGCGGTCACCGCTCGGACCACCTGTAGCATGTCGGCGACATCAATGTTCTGATTGGCCCGACTCATTCCATCAGTCGAAGGTACCACCACATTTATCTCGTCCACACTGCTAGCCAACGCTCGGTCATTCCCTCGCTGGTTTAGGACAAGCCCGCTATAAGAGACTCCGATGTCTCGTTGAAGGCCCGCCATCACTTCCTCAGCAAAGGCCATCTGCGGCACGAGCTTAGGATTGACGAAACTCACCGCCTCTATACGACGAACACCTGCTTTAACTAACCGGTTGATAAGTTCAATTCGATCGTCGACAGACAACGGGATACGCTCGTTTTGCAACCCATCACGCGGACAGACCTCAAGGATGGTTATCTTTTCGCTGGACATAGACCCCATTTTTCCATCATTCGCAATAAGTTAATAGTCGGTATGCAATCACACTAACAACTCACAGGTTTCGACCTCTTGTTATCGAGAAGCTACCCCGCCTAAAGTCTAGGCCTCGGCGCGCTAATCCACATCTCGGCCATTGAACTCGGCCACTCTCGTCAGGGTCATTCCGCGGCGGGTGAGTCGTACATGAACCGGTACAAATCCGGTCGCCGGTCATTCCAGACCGGCCAGAGTGAACGCGCCTTATCCAACTCGGAAAGATTCAGCTCCGCACTTATGATTTCAGGCTGCTGGTGCGCTTTCGCCTCGGCGAGGACTTCGCCGCTCGGCGCAATAATACAGGACCGCCCGAAATAGTCGGTCACGTGTCCCCGGTGATTTTCCAACCCCGCCCTGTTGGCTGCGATTACGAAGACTCCAACTTCCATTGCCCGGAGCCGCAAGTCATCAACAAATAATGATTCGCGCCAGCCAAAAGATGAGACGGCAGCAATCACCACCTGCGCTCCAAGGTGCCGATTTGCTAGCCATACTTCAGAAAAGGCGCGGTCGTAGCAAATAAGTGCCCCCAACCGAACCCCGTCTAGATCGAAAGTCATCGGCGACGGCCCTGGCTTGCAGTACGCAGCCTCATCTACTCTCAGGTCTCCAGAGAACACCGACGGCGCAGTCAACTTTCGAAAAGTCTGATATCGCTCGCCGTGCGGACCTACACCTTCAACAAGGTATCCGCGGCTATCCAGCAATACCAGTGAGTTGTACACAATGCCATCCGCGCCCCTTTCCGCCATCCCAAATGCGACCGCCGTCGATGTCTTGCGAGCAATATCGGAAAAGAACTTAGTTGTTGGCCCGTCCACAGGTTCAGCCCACTTTTGAGCCTCAGGATCAAATGGACCGGAGGCAAAGTAGGCAGTGGTACACAATTCCGGCAAGAGGACCAAATCTCTACCCTTATGCGAGGCCTGTTGGACTAGAACGGCCAAGGCCGCTAGATTCTCAGGTACCGAAGGCCCGCAGCCCCCGGATTGCACTACCGCAACCTTCAAAGCACTCTCCCTCGCATGAGGAGTCAACCTACCCAGATTTACGCTCCCCGTCCAGAACTTCCCCGCCTATTCCGTCCAGCGGGCGAAAGGGACAATTTGCCGAGTTAAACGGGACATTTACAACAATTCGGTGGCTCAGCGTGCGAAAAGACTCTACATATTGTATGCATAGGGGTCACTAAGCGAAAGGATCTGTCAGTGCCGTCGGCCACCATCAAGATCGAGGCTCGAGAGAAAGCCCGGCAAAGCGGAGTTATGGCTCGACGGGTTCAAGCGTATTCGATACTTGTTGCGTGGGCGTTCCTTATCTTAGTATTCACTCTTCTGCTGCCCGATACCTTCCTCACTATTCAAAATTTCACCGCCATCGCCAACTCGAAGACCGCTACTGTTCTGCTCACTTTGGGCTTGATCTTTGCACTTGCCGCTGGCGAATTTGACTTGAGCATCGGGGCGGCGCTTTCCTTGGGGGCAGCGATCCCGGCGTGGCTGTACGACGTATACGGGACTCCAGTTTTGATCGGTATCCTCGTCGCGTTGATGGCGGCCGCCCTGATGGGAGCATTAAACGCCTTACTTTCAGTGAGATACAGCATCCCTTCGCTGGTGGTAACCCTTGGTACCGGAACGGCCGTCATTGGCTTGGTGGCCGGCATCGTCGGTAACAGTACAATTTCGATTCGCGGCGACTGGTGGAACGAGGTGCTCACCCACCGTACCTTCGGTCTCTACACCTCGTTTTGGATCGTGATGCTGATCGCCTTGATTATTTGGTATATCCTTCAACAGACTCCGATCGGCCGGCACCTTTATTTTGTGGGCCAAGGTCGTGAGGTTGCCCGCCTTGCGGGTATCAGGGTGAATGCTTACCGATACGCAGCCCTGATCACGTCAGCGACACTTGGCTGTCTCGCTGGAGCGTTCCTGCTCGGGAATACCGGAGCCATCCAAGCGCGGATCGGGCAATTCTTTATTTTGGCTGCCTTTGCGGCAGCATTTCTAGGGTCCACAGCCATCGTTCCAGGGCGGTTCAATGCCTGGGGCACCGTGGTGGCTGTTTACTTTATTGAGACCGGTATCACCGGACTACAGCTCCTAGGCCTTCAGGCCTGGGTTTCGGACGTCTTCTACGGCACCGCGCTCGTGGTCGGCGTCCTCGTGGCTACTCTTGCCACACGTTTGCGGTCGCGCCTTTCGGCACGGTCGACTTGATTACGAGAGGAACACATATGAAGCAGCGCAGCATTAAGCGCTCTCTTGGGCAGCTAGCTGCCCTCGGGATCGTATCGGCCGTCGTCTTGACGGCCTGCGGTGGCAGCAGCAGTGGCGAGGCCACGTCTGCTGCGCCTGAACCAGCCCCGGTAGTTGCATCGGAAGCACCCGCGGAAGCCGCAGCAACTGAGGCTCCAGCACCTGGTCCAGCCGATGGGGTTGTGGAGGCGTTGGCTCGCTACGATGCAGCCAAGGCGCCAATCGTTTTCAGTTACCCGGGTGAGGCTTTTGATGCCGCCGCTTCGGCAAAGGGCAAGAAAGTCGCAATTATTTCTTGGGACGATCGCATCCCGATTTTGGCACAGTGGGGCGACACTATTCAGGCAGGTTTTCAGGATTACGGGGTGAAGGTCTCCCGCTCCTCGGCTGACTTTGACATCGAAGCCATCCCAGGTCTGTTCGCGCAGGCAGTCGCTGCCAAAGTCGACCTGATCGTGACAAACGCCATTCCGGGCGTCGTGGTCCCATTCGACACCATCGGCGACATTCCCGTGATGACAACTAATCAAACAGCTAAGCCAGGGGTTGCGGCTGCTGACGGCATTATCGCGGACGTCTCCTTTGACTACACGATCCCAGCCCGCCTGATGGCTGACTGGTACATCGTTACCTCCGAAGGTGGCACGAAGGGCGATGCCCAAGTAGTGGCCTCAGAGGGTCAGGCATCAAGCCCGATCATGGTTGAAGAAATGCAGGCGGAAATTGCAGAACTGTGCCCCGACTGCAAGGTTAACTTCGCCGATGCGCAACTTGGCTCCTGGTTTGATGGAGTACTGGCCAATGAGACACGCAATGCGCTCACCGCCAATTCGAACCTCAAGTTCTTGTTGCCGATTTACGATGGTATGACCTTGGCCGGTACCGACCCAGGCATCTCCGACGCTGGTAGCGACGCCACTCAGGCTTCGTTCAACGCGACCCCAGATGTCATGAAGGGTCTCGGTACCAGCTCGGTGAAAATGGACGTCGGCTGCCCGAATGACTGGTTCGGCTACGCAGTTGTTGATGCCAGTATGCGCATCTTCGCCGGAGCACCTTCCATCGCTGACTACGGCATCACCTGCCGCGTTTTCGACGCCGGGAACATCGGGGACATCGACCCATCAACGGAGAATTCCATGAACTGGTATGCAATTGACTTCTTAAAGGAGTTCAAGAGCTACTGGGGCACTCCGTAACTAGCACCTGCAGCATCAAGTTGGTGTAGTAACTCTAAGGGAAGGGAACGTGGTGGCCGAAACAGTCCTGCAGATTACGGGACTGTCGAAGACCTTCGGGGCAACTCGAGCGCTCATTGATGTTGACTTCAGTGTGCAAGCGGGTGAGGTTCATGGGCTTGTGGGGCGAAATGGCTCAGGCAAGTCCACCCTCATCAAGGTGCTTAGTGGTTACCACGTTCCCGACCCAGGGAGCCAGCTCACTCTTGGCGGGCGAGAAGTCCAGTTGCCCATTTCTGGTCGGCAAGCCGCGGCCCACGGCCTGGTGTTTGTGCACCAAGATCTAGGCTTGGTCCCCGCCTACAGCGTGCTAGAGAACATCCGGCTCAATTCTTGGAATGCCCACGGCTTCGAGCGTATTCATTGGAAAACCGAGACCGCGGAGGTTGAGGAAGAATTAGACCGCTTTGACCTTAATGTCAGGGCAGAAACACCAGTCGCGGCTCTTTCCCAGGTTGATCGTGCGATCGTCGCGATCGTAAGGGCGATGCATCACCTTGGTAAGGACGGAAGAGGCAAGGTACTCGTGCTCGATGAGCCGACCGCCTATCTACCAAAAGATAGTGTTGAGCGAGTCTTTGAGGCCGTACGCACCGTGGCCCAAACCGGAGCCGGCGTGGTCCTCGTCAGCCACCGCACGGACGAGGTGCTTTCACTCACCGACCGCATTACCGTCTTGCGTGATGGGCGCAGAGTTGACACTTTGATTACTTCTAAAACTGATGAACAAACTTTGGTCTCACTCATTCTTGGCCAAACCCTGTCGTCTTTCTACCCTGATCAGGTCACTGCAAAGTACGGCGATAGAGTCCTTGAAGTCGAAAAATTAAACGGTGGTCTCGTGCGGGATTTTAATATTACTGTTAACCGCGGTGAAATTGTCGGCCTTACCGGGCTAATGGGCGCCGGTCATGACGAAGTCCCCTACTACATTTTCGGAGCCCGGGATGCAAGTTCGGGACACATTGTCGTTAATAACCAAATACTGAAAACCCAAAAAGCCAGGCCTTCTAAAGCAATCGCAGCCGGTGTAGTGCTCCTCCCTGCCGATCGGCTCAATCTTTCAGGATCGGCCGCGGCCTCTGTCGAGGACAACGTCGTGGTTCCGGTTTTCTGGCGCTACTTCTCCGGTGGTCGATTGAAGCTTGCCCAGATTCGCACACGCGTCAATTACCTGCTTGAGACCTTCGATGTCCGACCGGCACTACCCACTCTCGAGTTTAGTTCACTCTCGGGAGGCAATCAACAAAAGACCCTGCTTGCGAAATGGCTGCAGATGGAACCCGCCCTTCTGCTACTTCATGAGCCAACCCAGGGCGTAGACGTTGGCAGCAAGTCTGAAATTTTCTCCCGCATCACCGATGCGGCCGAAGCAGGTGCAGCGGTCATCATCGCGAGCGCTGAATATGAAGATCTTGCGAATTTGTGCACCCGAGTCCTCGTATTCGACAGCGGTCGCGTGGTGGGGGAAGTCTCTGGGGCTGAAATGTCGGCGGATCGCCTCCTCGATCTTTGCTACCGGGGCGCCCGCGCACGTGGAGCACACGGAATGATCTTTCAGTGGCGCCCCTACCGGATTGGTTTCGTTCCTCAAGGAATAGAGCCGGAGTTCATTGAAACTCCAGCTCCAGTAAGTGTTTCATATGTTTTTCAGTGGCGCCCCCACCGGGTAGGTTTTGTTAAACTTCTAACTTTGCAGAAAGCAATGGAGCCGGTTGCCACACCTTCACTAGAGCGTGTCTTTCAATGGCGCCCCCACCGGGTAGGTTTTGTTCCTCAAGGAATAGAGCCGGAGTTCATTGAAACTCCAGCTCCAGTAAGTGTTTCATATGTTTTTCGGTGGCGCCCCCACCGAGTAGGTTACGTTGAACTTCTAACTTTGCAGAACTCAATGGAGCCGGTTGCCACACCTTCACTAGAGCGTGTCTTTAGGTGGCGCCCCCACCGGGTAGGTTACTTTGACGCTGCCGAGTGAGGCTTCGCAGCGAATACCTCAAGCCTGACATAGTCGACGCAGCGATCACCCATTGTGCGCGCAACCTGCGTTCGCTGCTCATCGCTGAGACGATGAAGAACAACATTTTTTAGGTAGTCAAGGTAAATCACGTCTGTTTGAAAAACTGCAGGTGCGATCCGCAGATTAACCTCTATCGGAGTAAGCCCCACGCATCGCAAGTGGCCAATAGTTTCGTCCACCCCAGCGTAATGCCAAAGTGGCAACAAGTCTCCAGCGGAGACAGCATCAACGGCCGCCAGAAGACGCTCAATATTACCCTCGCCGCCTGCATCAATTCGCACGCGGCCCCCAGGTTTGAGGACTCGGGCAACCTGCTCCCAAGCACGTTCAGGCCTCCCCAGCCAGTGAAAAGCAGCGACCGACATCACCGCGTCTACGCTTTCTGTTTCAACCGGCCAGGTTTCCATGAGATCAGCAGCGCAGATTTTCACCTGCGCAGAGCCGATGAATCGGCGTTCACATGCGGCACGCATCGTAGGTGAAGAGTCCAGCCCGATGATGGAACCACGCGGCAAACGAGATAGCGCGAGAGCAGCGTCTCGCCCGCTGCCACAACCGGCATCAACGAGGATCTCGTTACCGTTGAGTTCCATTTTGTTAACAACCCTTTGCCCCCACTCTTCGTGCGGCAGCGGCAGTGCTTCATACCTGTCAGGGTCCCAAGAAATGGTCACAATGTTCGCCCGCCCGCAGTGATCAACACATCCCGCTCTTCTGGATATTTCCGCGCGTGGACGTGACCAATCGGCCAGAAGCCAGCGGGAATGGGACCCGGAGCAATAGCGGCCAGCAGACCACCGGATGTCTGTGGATCGACCAAAAGAGCAAGCCAATCCTCAGTGACCCGGATATCGGTGCGGGACTGGACCCACTCTAAGTTCGTATCGTGAGCAGAGGTGCGCCAACCGGCCAAGGCTAGAGCATGTACTCCATTCAAAAGTGGGATCTTGTCAACGGAAAGCGATACGGTGATGTCTGATGTGACCAAACCCAGCAGATGGCCAAGCAGCCCGTAGCCAGTGACATCTGTGACCGCATGGGGTCCACCCGAAAGACAGGAAAGTTCACGTGCCGCATCCATTGCCGGGGTCTGCATCAAATGAAGAGCCTCCGGTAACACTGATGGATCCTGCGAAGTCACAGCAAGTCCAACTCCCAAAGGCTTGCTCAAGACCAGAACATCACCAGGTTGGGCGCCAATTATGCGCCACACGCGATCAGGATGCACTACTCCCATCACTGAAAGGCCAAATAGTATTCCGTTCGAATGCACGGTATGACCACCGGTAATTAGGCCGCCACAGCCGTGCATGACATCTCGAGCGCCCGCCATCATCGCGGCGATGTACTGCACGTCCGTGTCGCGTGGAAACGCCGCCAAACTGAGCGCACTTAAGACCTTACCGCCCATCGCGTAAACATCGTTTACCGCATTTGCAGCAGCTACGGCTCCCGAGACGTACGGGTCGAGCGTAAGTGGTGGGCTGACATCCATGGTGGTGACGATGGCACGAGTTGCGTCAAGAATTTGGACCGCGGCATCGTCAGGCACAGTTAGACCAACAAGAAGTTCAGGTGGATCCTGGACTTGACGAACCTGATCAACCAGCGTTGCAACCAAGTGTGGCGAGGCTTTCGCCGCACAGCCACCACATTCGCGCGGTGGCCGCTCTAGCACCTAGACACCCTGACCACGCCAAATGTTGACGGCCTTGGATGCATCCTTGGCACCTGCAAGCCCCAGCACACTCTCCAAAATCTGCTGTCCAGCCGACCGAGTCGTCACAATTTCGATATTCGACATGAACTTTTCCTCGATCTCGATTGCCGAGAGTGGGCGCTCATCAGCCCCACGATTGACCGACTCACGATGTCGCAATTCCCGGCCATCGGTGGTTGTAATTATTACCTCTCCGCAAAAATGCCTAGGGAAAGTACTCTTCGGATCTATCTCGTATCGAACTCTTGACGCCACCGCCAGACTAGCGGAATCCGACAATGCTTCTAAATCCAGCTCAGCAAGGGTGAACCGTCGGCGGGTAGCTGCCGTCCCGACCAGATAGGCAAGTGAGAACTTGGCATCGTAATCTGAACATGGAGTCAGTTTTACCTCTGCGGGTTCGCAGACCACCGGGATAATCTCCGCGGGGACAAGGCACAATATGTCAGCAATATCATCGGCGACAAGATCATTTTCAATAACAAGTGCCAAGGTGGCGTCCATGAAAGCATGAGTGAAGTGGCAGGCTGGGTAGGGCTTGATCGCCACACTGAGCAGTTCCCACTCCTCACCCAAAGCTCGGGTAGCCGCCTGCAAATCAACCTCATGGCCATCAGGGACGTGCGATGCGTACAGCCCAAACCGCCCTTCATAAACATCCGGAGGTGCTTGCCACCCCGCCGCCGCGAACCGCGCGGACATAAGTGCGGTGGAAGCAGCCCATCCAGGATGCATGCGCTTGGTCCACGCACCGGTGTCAAGGAACTGCAGCGAGCCTGCTGCAAGGCTGCCCACAATTCCTTGTGCCGCGGTAATGCCCTTCACGTCGAGGCCGCTCATTCGTGCGGCCGCGACCGCGGATCCAAAGGCTCCCACCAAACCTGTGGGGTGAAAACCCTTGGCATGGAAACCGCCATGAGCCCCTGCTCCCACGCGCGCAGAAATCTCGATCGCTATCAGATATCCCAACAGTAGATCAGATCCCAAAAGGTGATCGCGTTCAGCGATGGCCATGGCTGTAGGAAGTGCTGAAGCCGATGCGTGGAGAATTCCAGACGGATGAGTATCGTCGTAGTCAAGTCCATGTATAAGGATGCCATTGAGTAAAGCCGCGTCACCAAGCGGTAATCGTTGTGGCATCCCAATGACAGATGAAGGCCCCTCCCCCGAAGTTGCCAGTACCGCGGCGGCAACGAAATCATCACTGGAACAGGCGTATGCCAGGCCAACACAATCTAGAACATGAAGCGCGGCACGTTCACGAACTTGCTCCGGCACGTCCTCCCATGTGACGCGATGTGCCCACTCAGCAATGCGTGCAGCAATCGGATCGCTTTTCATGTACCTAACTCCTCTAACGCTCGGATGTAATTGATGTTTTGCTGGTGTCAAATCGCAGTCCAAGGCTCTCCGCGATGGTGGTTCGCTGCACCTCATCGGTACCACCAGGAATGCGGAGGTTACGAGCAATCTGGAAAAGCTTGTTAATTGAGGTATCGCGCATCACACCAAGGCCACCATGGACTTGCAAAGCGCGATCGGCCACACGATAGAAACTTTCATCGTTACTAACCTTCAGGGCGCAGATGCGGCGAATCTCATCACGCGGCCGGGGGATTCGGTACCACGGGCCCGGAGTATCGATTGCTCGCGCCACTTCGAGTGATAACGATCTTGTCTGCAGCCAGTCGACGTACATATCCGCAATCATCCACTGGATCCCCTGATTGGCCCCTAACGGCATACCGGCAATCTGTCTATCGGTGGCACGTTCTAGTGTCCGCTCAATCAAATAGCGACTCCAACCAGAGCACATTCCGGCTCTTCGCATTCGCGTGTAATTGAATGACATCACCGCAATATCGAATCCCTGCCCTACTTCACCAAGAATCGCACTCTCTGGCAGCACTAGATCATCAAAAAAAATCTCACCGGTGTACCCGTCACCGAACATTGTTTGATACAGGTTTCCCAACCGGTACCCACGCGACGCGGCTTCTCGCGTATCGAACATAAAATAGGTAAAAGAACGACGGCCACCTTTTGGATCAGTCACCGCCAGTATCTGTGCAACATCGGCATCAAAGTAGTTGGTTATGTAGGCCTTGGAACCATTTAACACCCAGTCAGACCCGCGCTTCTCGGCCTTGGTCGACATATCGAACAAATTGCTTCCGGCGCCAGACTCGGTAACACCGTGAAGGGAAGTCTTTTCGCCGCGAACGAGCGGATCGGTGAACTCTTGACGCTGGTGATCGTGAGCGAACAGCAAACGAGGAGTTGCTCCCTCCGACCAGGAGAGAAGAGCCGGGTTGAGACCTACCCCGTAGCCGTATACCAACTCCTCGACATAGATCATTTCCTCACGCCCCAACCCGAGCCCGCCAAGGTGCTCCGGAAGGTGTGCGCTGTAGATACCTTTTTTCCCCGCTGCACGCATTATTTCGCGGCGAGCCTGCACGATTTCGGGGTGTAGCCGCCCATCACTATCCAAAAACTCTCGCTCATTGCTCAGCCGGTGTGCAAGAGATGCCTCACGAGGTTCAACCTCCTCGCGGTGGAGTTGACGAACTTTTTCGAGAATATCCTTCAGGTGCTCAGGGGCCTGAGCATCTTGCAGCAGAACTTCTGATTCATGTGCCGCCGTGCTTACCATCGGGAGGACTCCTTCATTATTTGGGGGCGTTCAAGATAAATCGGCTCAGTTTCAGGAACAGGCATTGCAATAGGTGAAAGCGGCAGGGCTGATTTTATCGAAGCACCCGGTCGGTGCCCGACAAAAAATGGGCGTCGCGCCAAACCATGCAGGAGTGGTGCAATATCAGCAGCGCGTAGCGAACCGAGCGCCCCCGAAAGTGCCGCGGTTTCCCCGAACTCTCGGACAGAATCCTTGCGCTGTTCAGGAGCGACAACAACTATGGGTGTGGGGTCACCACTGTGCATGAGTAATCCTTCACTTGGTGTCGCGTGGTCACCGGTCACAGCAAGCACGAGATCACCCCGATCAATAATGTCAATAAAAGCCGCGATGGCAGCATCGCACGCTTCTATCGCGGCTATCTTGGCCTCGGGTTTCTTGGTGTGACCGGCTTCATCCGGTGCCTTTGTATGAACATGAATAAAATCAGGACGCTGCTCTTCACCTAGAAGACGAATGGCCGACTGGACCCGCGCACTCAGGCCTAGCCCGGCGTCCTCCGCGGGCGCAGCGACATCAACCTCGCGCATCCCTAGGGTTCTAGCCAAACCCCGGTAAAGCGCACTGCTCGTTACCATGGTCCCTTGCACTCCCACAAGATCAAGAAACGAAAGCGGTTGCCCGGCTATAGACGGCCACTTGGTCGTGGGAACGGTAATTTCTAAACCTGCGCATACTAGGGTCGCGTGCGCTCCAAGGAGGTACGCCTTCAGCGCCTCAGCTGTGCGCCGCGCCTCGACTAGTCGGCGCCCACCTGCAACGACACATTCTTGTAAAGGCACGGGCAGCATCCAAGGGTGCATGTGATCAAAGAGCGGGTCCGAGTCGCTGACCTCGATCGATTCAAGCCCGTGGGCTAGCAAAACCCACTCTCCGAGTCGTAGTGATTCAATGCTGAATGAGACACCGTCAACGACGAATTCTTCGGTCCATTCCTGCAGAATCCGATTCAAAGTGTGGGCAATATCGCTGTGCTGCGACCCCATCCGGCCCGTAATTCGCATAACACCATCAACTTGTTCGCCACGCCGGGCTGCCAAGTGCCACATCGGCGTACCCAGTGGCGGGACTCCACCCTCACCAACCCACTCAAGAAGAGCCCGGCCTGGAAAAGCCAGCTCCGGTAGTCCGAACATCGCCCAATGCGATCGCTCACTCGAAGTTGCCCAACCTGGTCCAAAAGGCACATGAACACCGTTGGCTCCTCTCGCGGCTAATTCATCCAGAGCCGGAGTCGAAGCAACTTCTAATGGTGTTCGCCCACCTAGGGACAAACAGGGACGATCACCCAAACCATCAAGGACTACGAGAACGACGGGTAGGTCATCGCGCTGCGGCCACTTCGACTTCATGTGGTGCTCATTCTCATTGGCAACCCCGAGGCGACTCCGTCCGGCAGGAGTGGCCGCCATGCTGCTTCATCACCCTTAAGCCAGGCCAGACGAATATCTGTGGCTCGGACGGCGTGCAATGCGTCGCCCTCGATAACCCTAACCGGGTACCCACCCGTTTGCAGTATCTGCACCTTGTCAGCCTCCCAATTCGTGAAGACCCGAACAAACTGCACCGCATCCAACGGAATGTAACTGGACCACGCCTTTGGACGATCGAGAGGAAAAGGAACTATGTGACAACGATCTTGCAGGCCCTTGTATTCAAGGGCCGATTGAATCATGTTCTGACGCTCCCAGTAGGTGAAGGGGTTCGACTCAGGTTGATGCCGATGTGCTGACGATGCATTTGCTTTCCACGATGCAGGATCTGGATTAGTAATCCCAATAAAGACGATCTCGGCTTCGGCCAAGGCGATGTTCAATAATTCCCAGTGGCCAATATGAAAGGGTTGAAACCGACCCGTTATCCCAGCCCGAGTCAGCACTGCTTCATCACCGAGCCCGCGACTCCAGATGGACTATCACTTCAGCCGAACTATTGAGATCTGCATACCTCCGTGACACATCTCGCATATTGTCTTCGTGTGGCCCCAGTTCTTGATCTCCGCAGGCATCCTCGACAACAATCGTTTTGAATCCGTGACTGAACGAATCAACGATTGATGCACGCACACAGCCCGAGGTCGTAACTCCCATGATCAAAACAGTGTCAACTCCGCGATTTCTTAGGATGGTGCTCAGATCGGTTCCGAAGAATGCCGATGGATACCTCTTAATCAAATAGATATCTGAGTCTTCCCACAACTGCGGAAGTATCGAAGCAGCGTGTGAATTCGGTGCGATATCTCGCAAACTCGGGACCTTCCAGTTTGTGAACTCATCATTATGAGTCCAAGCAACCGCCGTATGAACAACAGGAATTCCAGCCTGGCGCCCCACTGACAGCACACTCTCGGCGTTCTTAACCGCCTGCGCAATATGCTCACTACGGCCCGTGGCGAAACTCGGATCGCAAAAAGCCTGTTGGAAATCAACCGCAACAATCGCGGGGCAAGTACCCCAGCCGACAGTAGTAATACCGTATCCAGCTTCAGCAAACTGATCTTTAATAGCTTTTACCGCCCTTCCTCGGAGGCTAGTGGTGCATCCCTGCTTTCATTCCATTGGACGCTCCATACCCGCAACTGCCCTATCACCGCAGTCTATCGGGGAATCCAGATATCGGCGCCCGAGGTGACCCCATACTCCAAGGTCCTCGCATACTCCCAGGCGAACAAAAGTGCTACAGCCAAGGAGGTCTACTCAGGTAATTGGAGTACCGATAACGATCGAGTCCTCGGGGCGGTAGGCGCAGGGAGCACTGGGCGCTGCGGTAGATTGCGACAAACAAGTCCAGTACGTTGTCACTGCTTCCACTGAGGAGACATTAATCCGCGGCCAGCCAGCTGCACGCAGCGCGATCGCGGTCCTTGGGGCCGCGGTAATCGCGCAGGTAAGTATCTCAGGGTTTCAGCAGGGCCTGCCAGCTCTCGGGCCGATTCTTCAAACCACCTTTTCCCTGGACACTTCGGGCACCGGTGCCATCTTGGGAGTGGGAAGTCTAGGAACGGCAGTGGCTGTCTTGATTTGGGGCAGGCTAACGGACCGCACCACCGATCGTTTCGTAGCCGTATTCGGCTTGCTCCTCGCTTCAGTCTCTTTGGGCTTGGCTGGGTTTGCTGCACACATCGATTCGCTGCCCGGCCTAATGCTTGGTCTCTTTGCTACCGGTATCTGTGCGGCCGCCCCT
>CAMBQX010000003.1 GCA_945870085.1 Bifidobacterium breve
CCGTTGTGACTTGCTCCATCATCGCCGGTCACCCCTGCACGATCAAGTACGAAAGTTACCCCCGCCTTGTGTAAAGCGCAGTCCATCAAAACCTGATCGAAGGCACGGTTTAGGAAAGTCGCATACAGCGCCACCACCGGGTGTAGGCCTCCATATGCGAGCCCAGCCGCGCTGGTGGCGGCATGCTGCTCAGCAATACCAACGTCGTAGATCCGTGTTGGGTAGGCCGCCGCAAATCGGTCAAGGCCCGTCGGGCCAAGCATCGCAGCGGTAATCGCCACCACATCTGGGCGTTCATGGGCGATGCGCACAATCTCGTCACCGAATACGCCGGTCCAGGTGGGACCACCGGCGGTCAGGGGTTCTCCCGTGTCGGGGTCGAATACCCCTACGCCATGGAAGCGATCGACATCATCGCGCTCGGCTGGGCCGTAACCTCGGCCCTTTTGGGTAATCGCATGCACAATGACCGGCCCATCAAAAACTTTCGCCCGCGCAAGGGCGAACTCCATCTCGCCATGATTATGCCCGTCAATTGGACCGATGTACTTAAGACCTAGATCTTCAAACATCCCCTGCGGAGCGATAACGTCCTTGATGCCTTTCTTCATCCCATGCAGAGCGCCAAATATCGAGCCACCGACAAC
The DNA here is from genome assembly GCA_945870085.1 of Bifidobacterium breve. Classification (GTDB taxonomy): domain Bacteria; phylum Actinomycetota; class Actinomycetes; order S36-B12; family S36-B12. Next base: position 648 of record CAMBQX010000003.1, read on the forward strand.
CGGAGTGCGATGCAAAGTGCGCTTGCCCCATGCCATGAATCGCTCGTACCCGCGCGCGGTTCGTAGTGTTGAAAGGTGTTGGGCCAACCCACCAATAGTTGGTGAGTACGAGCGTTCATTGTCGTTGACCACGATGACTACCTGACGCTCCCCGGCCGCGATGTTGTTCAGTGCCTCCCAGGCCATGCCACCGGTGAGTGCGCCGTCGCCGATAACCGCAACCACATGTCGTTGCCCCAGGAGCCCGCGCTGCTGCCAGGCTTTGGCCAACCCATCTGCATAAGACAACACCGTGGAAGCATGTGAATTCTCGATTACGTCATGCCCGCTCTCAGCGCGACTCGGATAACCGGAGAGCCCACCGCGCTGCCGCAAATGATCGAACCCGGCTGCGCGCCCGGTGAGAATTTTGTGCACATAAGACTGATGACCGGTATCCCACATGATGACGTCAACGGGTGAGTTGAATACCCGATGCAATGACATCGTTAACTCGACGACACCTAGATTTGGGCCCAGGTGCCCGCCGGTGGCCGAGACTTTCTGGACCAAGAATGCCCGAATTTCAGCCGCCAACTCGGGAAGTTGCTCAGGGGCAAGGGCCCGAAGGTCTCGGGGATCGTGAACGCCCTGTAGCAGACTCAACTCGGACCTCAATTCTTAAGCACCTCAGGTGACCGACAACTGCACCAGTCTACGTTGCCCGGGAGGTTTTCACCCGCGCGCTGCCGGCAAATTCGTGCCCGCCAGGGCAAGCAGCGCTCCCTCGACCAGGGCTAGCTCTCGCTGCAACTGCAAAAATCGGGCACCCGCCGCCTCAAATCCTTGTTGTGCGGTTGCTACTTCAGCCGCGGTCAGCAGTGGGCCTAATTCCACCCGCGCCTGTCCGTAAGCCCTCCTAGCGCCATTTAGGCCACCCTCGGCGTAATGGATTAGGTAGCGAACTAAAGCCAGCGGCAGGGTGCGCAAAACCGATGAGCGAAGGTCTGGGGGGCCCTGGTCGAGTAACCAAGGCACCACTCGCTCCGCGAACTCGCTCGAGCCCGGGGGCGCCAACTCCCGGGGCCAACCCGGTGGCGTGCGGCCCCGGTCGATCACAGCAGTGAGCGTAGGACGTACTGCAAAATGCCGCCGTGCCGGTAGTAGTCCGCCTCACCCGGGGTATCGATTCGAACCGAGGCTGCGAATTCGACCGTGCGTCCATCCGCGGCGACGGCTTCAACTGCGACTTGAGCCGGCGTGCGGCCCGAATTGAGTTCGGCGATCCCCCTGACGGTGAAAACTTCATCACCCTGCAGACCAAGACTTGAAGCGCTCACCCCGGGGGCATATTGCAATGGCAATACACCCATTCCGATTAAATTTGATCGATGTATGCGCTCATAGGACTCAGCGATAACAACGCGGACACCCAATAACGCCGTCCCCTTGGCCGCCCAGTCACGGCTCGACCCTGATCCATATTCCTTACCCGCCAAAATAACCAGCGGGGTTCCATGGCGCTCGTACGCCATCGCGGCGTCATAAATCGGAACGATTTCGTCATCCGCATTTGTGAAATCAATGGTGAACCCACCCTCAACATCGTGCAATAGCAGGTTCCGCAACCTGATATTTGCAAAGGTGCCGCGAATCATAACCTCGTGGTTTCCGCGTCGAGATCCATAGGAGTTGAAATCAGGCCGTTGAACGCCATTTTCAGCTAGATAAATACCGGCGGGACTGTCAGGCCTAATTGATCCAGCGGGTGAGATGTGATCGGTGGTAACGGAATCCCCAAGTTTTAAGAGAACGCGCGCACCCGTGATATCAACCACCGGGCTTGGCTCCCGTTGCATACCGTCAAAATATGGAGGCTTGCGCACATAAGTACTTGCTGGATCCCATTGGAAAGTATCACCACTTGGTGTCGCAAGTGAGCGCCAATTCTCGTCGCCGGTGAAAACATTCGAATATCGATTTGCAAACATCTGCGCATCGATTGATTCATCCACCACGCGCTGAACCTCGCGGGCACTTGGCCAGATATCGGCAAGGTATACCGGCTCACCAGCGGGATCGATCCCTAAGGCCTCATTTTGAATGTCAATATCCATGGTGCCAGCGATTGCATAAGCGACCACCAGGGGAGGTGAAGCTAAGTAGTTCATCTTAACATCGGGACTGATCCGGCCTTCGAAATTGCGGTTGCCGCTGAGCACCGCGGTAACCGCAAGATCATGCTCATTGATTGCAGTGCTGACTTCGGGTATTAATGGGCCCGAGTTGCCGATACAAGTTGTGCAGCCGTAACCAACCGTTCCGAAGCCCAACTTATCGAGATACGGAGTAAGACCAGCTTTGTCGTAGTAGTCGGTTACGACCTTAGAGCCAGGTGCCAGTGTGGTTTTAACCCAAGGCTTACTTTGTAACCCGCGTTCAACAGCATTCTTTGCGAGTAACCCAGCCGCGATCATTACTGACGGATTCGATGTATTCGTACAGGAAGTTATCGCGGCTATCACCACCGCGCCATGCCCCATAACTACCGAATCCTCGGCCAGGGAGAACTCGACCGTAGTGTCAGGGGACTTCGTGTAGTCAGCCAAGGCCGCGCCAAACATTGCTTTAGCGTCGGCGAGAGGAACACGGTCTTGCGGACGCTTTGGCCCCGCCAAGCTCGGCACCACGGTTGCCAAATCTAATTCAATGTATTCAGAGTAATTTGGCTCACAATTCGGGTCGTGCCACATGCCTTGAGCTTTCGCGTACGCGGCAACTAGCGCACATTGCTGCTCACTGCGCCCGGTCAGGCGCAGGTACTCCATGGTCATTTCGTCAATCGGGAAGATCGCAACGGTGCTGCCGTACTCGGGGCTCATATTTCCGATGGTTGCGCGATTCGAAAGCGGGACTGCACCAACTCCTTCGCCAAAGAACTCGACGAACTTGCCGACCACCCCATGCACCCGCAGCATCTGGGTAATTGTCAAAACTAGATCGGTGGCGGTCGCACCCTGCGGAAGTTCACCCCGCAATTTGAAACCAACGACGCGTGGGATCAACATTGATACCGGCTGGCCCAGCATTGCGGCTTCCGCCTCAATGCCACCTACACCCCAACCGAGAACTCCCAGCCCATTGACCATGGTGGTGTGTGAATCCGTGCCGACGACGGTATCCGGATACGCCTGGCCGCCGCGGGCCATTACGACATGGGCCAAATACTCAATGTTCACCTGATGAACGATGCCGGTACCCGGTGGCACCACCTTGAACTCATCAAATGCACTTTGACCCCAACGTAAGAACTGGTACCGCTCGCGATTGCGTTCATATTCAAGTGCAACATTGCGTGACTCGGCGTCTGGAACCGCGAAGAAATCAGCAATTACGGAGTGGTCGATTACCATTTCTGCGGGAGCGAGTGGCTCAATTCGTGACGGATCGCCGCCAAGTTCAGCAACCGCCTCGCGCATTGTTGCAAGATCAACCACCACCGGCACTCCGGTGAAATCTTGCATGATCACGCGTGCCGGCGTGAAAGAGATTTCCTGGTTAGGTTCAGCACTTTGATCCCATGCACCAAGTGCTCGGATCGTCTCGGCCGTGACATTGGCGCCATCTTCGGTGCGCAGGAGATTCTCGAGGAGGACTTTGTGGGTGTAGGGCAGTTTCGCAGATCCGGGTACCGCCTCGATGGCAAATATTTCGAATTGCTGCCCGCCCACGGTCAGGACTCGCTTCGCTCCGAAACTGTTTTTACTCACTGGGGCCTCCGAAAGTTATCTTGACATCAAGATATCTGATCGTGACCCGGGATGGGCACCAGGGTGGCCACCACCTCGACGTGGTGCGTCATTGGAAAAGCATCAAAACCAGTAATTTTGTCCAGCCGGTAACCGAAGGTGTAAAAGATCGCAACATCACGTGCGAGGGCTACTGGATCACAAGCTACATAGACCACCACACGGGGTTCTTGGGCGGCAATCTGCCGAGCAATGACCCGCCCGACACCGGTGCGTGGTGGGTCAAGGACCACCCCCGATACGAGTCCATGATCGGTAGCTTTCGCCAACCACCTTGCAACATCGCTTTCCACCAATTTGACCTGGTGATCATGTTGCAGGTTGCGCCGGGCATCGCGGACCGACCGTGCAGACCCTTCAACCGCCACCACCAAGCCATTTGGCCCAACAGCCGAACTCAGATAACCGCTAAATAGCCCAACACCCGAATAAAGATCCCACCAGGTTTCACCAGGTTGTGGGTTTCCCAAGTCAAGAACCGCCCGAACTAACGCCTCCGCGGCGCCAACATGACCCTGCCAAAAGCTTTCGATATCGATATTCCAATTGCGGCCGAGTACTTCTTGATTTACTCGGCGACTACTTGTTGATCCGGATGCGGCATTCGAGATGACAAGCTCGCCATCTGAGCCCTGCGCCGAACGCACTTCCAAAACTCCAGGGTATGTGCTTTCCGGGACTGCTCCTTGGCCTTGAGTGGCAATCAGGCAGGTATTGACGGGCAGAATCTCGCTACTGCGAAAACGGTGGAAACCGAGGTGGCCCGAACTATCAACACTCCAGCGCACTCGCGTGCGCCACGAAAGTCCACTTTGATCCCCCGGCACCGACTCGACAACAACTTCTACCTCATTAAGGCCCGCATGCCGGCGAAATGCATCTTTCACCACCTGCTGCTTAAATGCGCGTTGCCGCGCAAGAGCAATATGTTGGAAATCGCATCCGCCGCAGGCTCCCGGCCCGGTAAATTCACACGGTGCTGTCACCCGGTCGGGGCTCTTAACCAAAATCTTGATAGCGTCGGCTCGTACCATCTTGGATCGGACTTCGGTAATTTTAATCCTTACAGATTCACCGGTAATTGCATGCCGGACAAATATTGTGCGGCCCTGCGCATGTGCAATGAAGTGTCCGCCGTGTGCGATCTGCCCAATAGTTACTTCGAGTACATCACCGACCGCAAGCGGCACCTCGCTTGACTTACTCGTCACGGTTCAGTACACGCTCACTTGACTCAAGTTGCCAAGGCACACTCGTCATCATCACACCGGGCATGAAAAGTAACCGGCTCTTCAAACGTAATGCTGACTGATTATGCAGAATCTGCTCCCACCAATGCCCGACAACATATTCAGGCACATAGACGGTGACAACGTCATTTGGATTGTCGGAACGCAATCGGCGCACGTACTCGATGATTGGACGGGTAATTTCGCGGTAGGGGGAATCCAAAACCTTTAGCGTCACCGGTATTGCGCGCCGCTCCCATTCCACTTCTAGGGAGCGAGTCTCGTCCGGGTCGACATTGACCGTAATAGCCTCAAGTACCGAAGGTCGAGTGGCCCGGGCATAGGCCAAGGCCCGCAATGTCGGCTTATGAATTTTTGACACCAACACCAGTGCATGCACGCGCGTTGGCAACATGATTTTGTCCTCATCGGTAGTTACTAGCTCCACCGCCACGCGGTCGTAGTGTTTACGGATCGCTCGCATCAAGAGAAAAATAAGTGGCATCGCGACAACCACGATCCATGCGCCCTTGGTGAATTTTGTTGCAAGCACGATCACCAGGACCGATCCAGTCATGAGGAAACCCACGGAGTTAATAGCTCGCGACCTGAACATTTTACGCCGCTCAGCCGGAACTGTCTCGGCTCGCAAGTGCCGGTTCCAATGCTTGATCATGCCGAGCTGACTCAAAGTGAAGGAAACAAATACGCCGATGATGTAGAGCTGAATTAGGTTTGTGACATTTGCCTGATAGATCACAACTAGTACGACGGCCAAGCCGGCGAGCATCAAAATGCCATTGCTAAAGGCCAACCGGTCCCCACGTGTGTGCAACTGGCGCGGCAAATAACCATCCCGCGCGAGAATCGAACCGAGCACCGGGAATCCGTTGAAGGCCGTGTTGGCTGCGAGTGCCAAAATGAGTGCGGTCGATAGTGAAATCACCAAAACCGCAATTTCGAAGTTTCCAAAAACCGCACTCGCAACTTGGACGATCACCGTTTTCTGGGATTGCCCATCTGGTAGCCCAATCAGATCTCTATCAAACTCGGTGACCTGGACGCGAGTTTTAATTGCAAGCCAAGTTATACCCGCGAACATAGTTGTTGCGATTAACCCGAGCATCAACAAAGTCGTTGCGGCGTTCTTGGATTTTGGCTTACGAAAAGATGGCACACCATTCGCGACAGCTTCAATACCAGTGAGTGCGGTCGTACCTGAAGAAAATGATCGTGCCACTAAGAAGATTAAGGCGGCACCGGCGAAACTTGCCTCGGGTACCACCTCCCAGTTAGCGCTCTCGGCCTCCAAATTGGCCCCGGTAGCCATCTTGAAAATTGCTACACCAATCATGGTAAAAATTGATGCTATGAAAAAATAAGTTGGGATCGCAAAAAGCGACCCGGATTCACGAATGCCACGCAGGTTTAGCAGAGTGATGACCACAATTGATCCAACCGCCCACAAAACACTATGTTCTGCAATTGCTGGGATAACGGACCCGAGGTTTGCTATCGCTGATGAGATAGATACCGCAACCGTAAGAACATAATCAATCAATAGCGCACTACCGACGAAAATGCCCCAGTTCTGACCCAGGTTCGTTGCAACGACCTCGTAATCGCCGCCACCACTTGGGTACGCGTGCACATTTTGGCGATATGAAGCCACCACGGTGAAATAAACAAGAACAACAGCTGCGGCTATCCATCCGCCGAAGGCATAAAAGGAAGCACCACCCAATGACAGAACTAATAGGATTTCTTGGGTGGCATAAGCGTTGGATGAAAGCGCGTCACTCGCGAAAACCGGCAGGGCGATTCTCTTTGGGAGTAGGGAGTCGCTGAGACGATCACTGCGCAGCGCCCGTCCAAAAAACAGGCGCTTGAGACCATCAGAGATAGGCACGAGCCATCATGTTACGCCCATCGATCCCGACAACTGTGATGGTGGTGGAACCGGGTGTGGTCAGGCGTGTACGGTTTGGGACGTGCACGTAGTAATCATGGGATGTGGCCGCGTAGGTGCTTTACTCGCTGGACGCCTCGGCGACCTCGGCCACAGCGTTGCCGTGATTGACCAAGTTGCAACGGCTTTTGGGCGGCTCCCCGATGATTTCGCTGGGATCACAGTCACCGGCATTGGATTTGATCGTGAAACTTTAGAGAGTGCCGGTATCACCCGCGCCGGGGCATTCGCCGCCGTAAGCAGTGGCGATAACAGCAATATTCTTGCGGCTCGGGTAGCCCGCGAAACTTTCAGCGTTGAACGCGTGGTCGCTCGGATTTATGACCCGCGCCGCGCTGAGGTGTATCAACGACTCGGGATACCGACGGTTGGGACCGTGGCATGGACAAGCGGACAAATCCTTCGAGGGATCTTGCCCATGGGCGCACATGAGGAATATCGCGACCCGAGCGGGGCAATGGCGCTGGCTGAAGTTCACGTCGGTAATGGTTGGGTTGGGCACCGCGCGGATTCACTCGAGGAAGCATCCGGGGCCCGCGTGGGTTTCATCACACGCTTCGGTGCCGCGATAATTCCGAAACCGGAGACGGTGGTTCAAGATGGTGACATCGTCCACGCTGTGTATCTGGTCGCTGACCGCGACCGTGTCGAAAATATCTTTGAGACTGGCCCGGAGGGCGCTTCATGAAAATCGCAGTTGCCGGAGCTGGCAAAGTCGGTAGATCCATTGCCAAGGAGCTTTTAGGCCGAGGACATACGGTGCTGCTCATCGACCGTGACCCAACTGCCGTGCGCCCGGGATCTGTTGATGGCGCCGACTTTCTCATCGCTGACGCTTGCGAAATATCTTCACTTGACCATGCCAAGCTATCTGAATGTCAGGTTGTTGTCGCCGCTACCGGTGATGACAAAGTGAATCTGGTTGTTTCGCTTCTAGCCAAGACTGAATACGGCGTTCCGCGAGTCATAGCCCGCGTGAATCACCCAAAGAATGAATGGATGTTCGACGATTCATGGGGCGTTGATGTTGCCGTCTCGACGCCGCGAATGCTGGTGGCTTTGGTCGACGAAGCCGTTAGTGTTGGTGACCTTGTGCGTCTGTTTAGCTTCAGACAAGGTAATGCGGATCTTGTCGAGCTCACTTTGTCAGCAGATTCACCGGTGGTCGGAAAACGCGTTGGGGATCAGGCTTGGCCGCCCGACACCGCACTTGTTGCGATAGTGCGCGGTTCACGTGTATTTGCGCCATCCGCCGATGATCCACTGGACGCCGGCGACGAGTTGTTATTCGTCACCGCACCTGATCAAGAACCTGCACTGCAAAACATGCTCAGCACTGCCCATTAGGCCTACAGGTAGTTACTTACTCTTAGCGGCCCGCTTTTCGGTCCAAATAGGTCCCAGTAGCCGATAGGTGAAGTAAGCCGCTGCAATGTAAAGCGGAATCCCCATCAAGATTTTGACCACTCCGAGCGCCCCGACCGCTCCAAGCAGGTAGAGCGGTACTTGCACCACAAGACGCCCGAAAAACAGCGCCACCCAAATCCACGATGCGGCAGCGTATATGCGACGAAGTGGTTTATCTTGCCGCCAAGTGGTGCCATCGCCGGTAAAATATCCTAGGATCACCCCGAGCAGAGGCCAGCCAATGATTATTGAAACGAGAAACGCCAACCCGTATGCCAAATTTTGTAAGAACCCGGGGAGAAAATAAGCCTCGGGACGCCCGGTCCACTTGGCCACCAGTGCGGAGACAAGGACCCCGGCGAACCCTGCCAAGACTTGTTGAAGTGGTTCGCGGCGCAACAGGCGCCAGATCATGATCAACAACCCGGCGGCAACTGCTGCCCCTACGGACCAGACCAGATTTTGCCCGGTCACCAAATACGCGACAACAAATACCGCGGTCGGAACCCCGGAGTCGATGATCCCACGCCACCCACCGATGGCCCGCTCCAGCAGTACCGTCTCGGCCCGCACATCGGCCATTTTCTCAGGCGCACCCAGATTAGAGTCGGGTGTATTCGATTCCGATGGCTCGCTCACGATTAAACCGCCATCGGGAGGAGCTCATACCTGGGGTTGTACACAACACGGGCATCGGGTGCGCAGATCAATCGGCCTGAAATAATCATGCGGCGCCCGGTGGCGATGCCGGAGATGCGGCGGCGCCCGAGCCAAATCACCGTGAGGTACCCGGAGCCGTCAAAGAGCTCTATTTCTAAAGCGGGGGTGAGCTGCGTTGGCCGCAAAGTCACCGCCCGGACCGTGCCGGCAACGCAGACTAGGGACCCGTGGTTGCACTCGCGAATTGGAACCACCCCAACCTCGCGCATCTCATCTTGAAGCTCGGCTGCTTCGACATCGGTCTGACTTCGAGTCCAACGCCGCCACCGCTTGGCCAGTGCAATCACCTGAACAGATTAACCCCACAGCAAACTTGGGTTGGCACCTGCCGCGCTAACGGGTCTCGGTTAACTCCGGCCCGCGGATAAATGGGGCAAGAATCGGACGGCCATCGGGCAGCACCGCCGGGGCCGAATGGGATGCGGGCGAATTGGGCAATTTCATCGGGATAGGTGCACCAACCGGCATGGCATCACCGCCGCGCACCACGACTAAGTCTCGGACTAGAGCTTCAAGAATGGCTGCTTCCGGGCCGGGCTTGACCGCCGCCCCTAGGAACACCGCTCGCAAGAACCAGCGGGTGCCATCGACCCCGGCAAACCGAGCGGGCTGCATCTTGCCGTCATCACCGGTTACCTGGGCCTGTAATTCAACACCAAAAGTGCCGTTCACCTCTTCAACCAATCCGCCGCCCTTGGTGATCGAACTCTTGATTTGACCTCGCACGTCCTGCCACATACCACCAGATTTGGGGGCGGCATATGGCTGGACCTGGACTGCTGCACCAGGTTGCGCAAATGTCAATTGCGTGACGGCGCCGGTGGCCTCATCTGCTTGAACTTGCACATCAACACCCGGGGTGGCCCTGACTAGTAAGCCGCCCAGATCAAGTCTTTCGACACCGTCCGAAAAATCGATCTCCGCTTCATCCCATGGGCCAAACTCGCGCGTACTCATAACGACACCGTACCCGTGTGGCCCCCGGTTGATCCAAATCCACCCGACCCCCGGTGGCTGCCTGGTAATTCGGCTACTTCATCAACGAGCGCATATGCGACCTGTTGTACGACCAATTGGGCAATGCGGTCACCTCGAGCCACCTCGATGGCGTTAGCGCTGTCGTGGTTGATCAAAATAACACCGATCTCACCGCGATACCCAGCGTCGATTACGCCAGGGGCGTTTACCACTCCTAACCCGGCCCGAAGCGCCAGGCCGCTACGCGCGTGCACGAACGCAGCAAACCCCGGGGGCAACGCGATCGACACTCCGGTTGGCACCAAAGCTCGTTCACCCGGATCAAGACGTACCGCTGTTCGCGCGCGAAGGTCTAAACCTGCATCGCCGGGGTGCTCATATGCGGGTAATGGTAGATCTGGGTCAAGCCGGGTGATTAGTAAACGAACGTCATGGCTCATGGGTTTACCTCAACTTCGTGGCCACCGGTTCGCCATGATGGGCCACCGGACGCCCGGTCTGCAATCGCCAGATCGATCTGTTCTTTGTTTCCAAACTTCATGAAGTGCTCAATTGGCACTTGCACAAATAGTGCTGACGCCGCGACCGCGATCGCACCGTTTGCATCCGAGAGTCGCCCGACCGCGGCGGTGTAGACCTTGCGTCGCATTACGCCGGTAACTTCGGCCTCAATATGCAGTATCGAACCAACAGGTACTGGTCGAAGGAACTGCATAGACAGGGCAGCGGTGACCACCGGTTCGCCCAGCAACCAGTTCAATGATCCGAGGACTTCGTCAATCGCCGCTGAAAGCAACCCGCCGTGGGCCAGGCCGGGTGCTCCTTGGTGATGTTCGGTGACCGTGAAATTACCGGTGACGTTAAGCCCCTCACCTGCGGTGATGTGCATGTGAAGACCGGTCGGGTGATCGACTCCGCACCCGAAGCACCAACGATAATGCGAGGGTATTGATTCGCCCGGCTCAGGAGCGCTCACCAGCCGCTCTGGCATCGAGGCGCCATCGGGCAACTGGGTTGAGCGCATACGCGGACTCTACCGCCGGTGATACATGGCAGACTCGGAGCATGAACGCCCCCGACGTGACCTACCGCGAAAGACTGCTCCCCTCGATTTGGGTTTTCATCGTGGTATTGGCGCTCGTTGCCATGCTGGCGGTCGCCGTGGGCGCTGCCTATTTAGCTATCTACGGCTGGCTAACTTTTATCGGGCTCGGAGCCCTTTGTATTGCTGGGTTAATATTCGGGTCGCCGGTGATCACAGTAAGTGATCAAGCCCTCGGTGCTGGTCGTGCCCAGATTGCCCGCGAATTCCTCGGAGCAATCGAGGTTTTAGACGCTGGACAAATGCGAGCTGCGCAGCACGTGGCGGAGCGCTTCATGGTGCTGCGCCCTTGGCATGCCCGCGGGGGGGTGCTCATCGCCCTGACAGATGCCGCCGATCCACACCCGGGATGGCTGCTCACCACCAAGAACCCAGCCGGACTTGCGGTCGCATTAATGCCGACCGCGTCGATTGGCTAGCATCAAGACATGACCACAAATTCTTCTGGAGAGCACATGGCTGAGCAAGAGGCACTCGCCCCCGAAGCCCACGTCAATCCCATCGTGCATCTAATCGCACCCATTGTCGCAATTGCTGCCACGATGATTGTCCGCAAAGTCATAACTTCTAGTTATCGTGGGTTTACGGGCAGAGAAGCCCCACGAGCTAACGATGCCGCTGTGCCGTTCGGTAAAGCCCTGTTATGGGCGGCCGCAACAGCGGCAATCGCAGCGGGTGTAGAAGTTATTGCCTATCGGGTTACCAATAATCTTGGTGCAACCAACTCGGCTAATTAGGCGCAGTCCTTGCAGATGGGACCGGCTTTGCCCTCATGGTCAACTTGGCTGCGATGCTGCACCAGGTAGCAACGTACACAGGTGAATTCATCTGACTGCCGCGGCACTACCCGCACGGTCAAGCTTTCTTCCGAAAGATCAGCCCCTGGCAATTCGTGATTTTCCGCTAACTCGGTCTCATCAACGTCAATGACCGAGGATGACTTATCTACGCGCCGCGCCTTCAGCTCTTCGAGACTATCTTCAGCGAGTTCTTCGTCCGTTTTGCGCGGGGCGTCATAATCTGTTGCCACGGTAACTGCTCTCCCTTCCTAGCTCACTTGCCATAACGAAAGCTGGCACCTCGATATTCCCGCAATCAGGACCTAGGCGCCTCGTGCGCAGATTGTGCCTTATTGAGTATTGACGTGGGTGGTTGGGCTGGCGCTCCACCCGATAGCGTGCTCCCTATGCCCATTTATGCTCTAGGTGACCGCACCCCAAATATCGACGCTAGCGCTTTCGTCCACCCCCAAGCGGTCATCATCGGCGATGTCACCGTGGGGCCAGAATCAAGTATCTGGCCCGGTGCGGTACTTCGTGGCGACCACGGGGCGATTGTCATTGGCGCCCAAACCTCAGTCCAGGATGGGGCGATCGTGCACTGCACCGCCGAACTCGACACCATCGTGGGTGACCGGTGCGTCATTGGTCACAATGCCCACCTAGAAGGCTGCACGGTATATAGCGATTCGTTGATTGGGTCAGGGTCGGTGGTCTTGCACCGGGCACTCATCGGGCCGAATGCACTGGTAGGTGCCTGTGCTTTGGTGCCAAATGACCGGATCGTCCCGCCCAATGCCCGCGCCCTCGGGGTGCCCGCAACAATTAGTCTCGACGTGATCGCAGATGGTGCATTTCTTGCAGCGGTAGACACATATGTGCGCAAGGTTCATCAGTACTCGGCCGAACTCCGCCTGCTAATTTGATATCAATCGCGATCGGCTTGCGCACTCAATAGGAATTCACGCAGCTCATGAGCTATTGCTGGTACCGCCGCAATCATTATTGATCCATAAACATCCTCATCACGTAAGCCGGTCACCACGGCCCCCGCCTCGGAGGCAATTAGGGCTCCAGCGGCAATGTCCCAAGCATTCAAGCCGCGTTCGTAATATGCATCGAGGCGGCCGCGAGCTAACCAGCAGTAGTCAATTACCGCCGCACCAATCCTTCTTATATCGCTGACCTGTGAGATCAACTCATGAACCACCCGTCCTTGTGCCCTCCTACGCTCCGCTGCATAACCAAAACCGGTGGCTACTACCGCGTCACTTAACCGGCTGCACTCACTTACGCGAATGGGAGTTGCGATCGCGCCATTGATGACCCAGGCGCCACCACCCTTGACACCGATGTAGGCCTCATCGAACTCTGGAGTGACAACCACCCCGACCACCGATCGGCCGTTTTGCTCGGCCGCAACCGAAACTCCCCATGTCGGCATGTGGTGTAGGTAATTTACGGTCCCATCGAGTGGATCGACCACCCAGCGCACCCCCGAGGAGCCAAAGCGCTCGCCACCCTCCTCACCAAGTAGCCCATCGGTTGGACGGGCGCCCAGCAAACTTGCGATCAGCAACTCTTCAGCACCCTTGTCCATCTCCGAGACCAAATCTGATGGTGTTGACTTCGTGTCGATAAACAGGTCTGCGGGACGTTCATCGCGCAAAAAACGAGCCGCCTCCCAGGCAGCGTCCCATGCGAGCGGCAACAGTTCGTGGGTAGTAAGCACTTCTGCGAGCGGTGGTACCGGCCTGAGTTGCATTTTCCTATCTTGCCGGGTCACATAACCGCGAACAAAGGTGGTCGCGGTAACGTCACGGAGTGCTCAGTACCTATCGTGAGGTGTTACGTCTCCCTGGAGCACTCGCGTTTTCCTCAAGTGGACTAGTTGCCCGCTTACCAATGGCTATGGTGGGTTTGGGGATCTTGCTCTACATCAGTGGTGTCACCGGCTCCTATGGGCTTGCCGGAGTGATGTCAGCGGCTTTCTCACTCTCGGCCGCCGCGGGAATGATCATTTCGAGCCGCTTGGTAGATCGCCTCGGGCAGCACAAAGTCCTGGGCTGGTTAATCGCCGGCGAGAGTTTGGGCTTGGCTCTGTTCATTATAAGTATGGAGTTTGCGTGGCCCCTGGCAATCTCGGCTGTAATCGTGGTCGGCGCCGGCGCTTGCTCCCCGGCCATCGGACCGGCAGTTCGAGCGCGCTGGACATTTGTTATCGCTCGGGAGGGATTAGCTTCATCCCCAAAGCTACGCACCGCCTTTGCCCTCGAAAGTATTTTCGAAGAACTGATTTTTACCATCGGCCCACTTATCACCGCGTGGTTGGCCATTTCATTAGCCCTTCCAGCCCCCATAATTTTAGCTATCGTCATCGGCGTTGCCGGAACTTTGGTTTTGATAAGGCAGCGATCAACTGAACCCACTCCGGCCCCACTGCACCAGTCGAAAGTTCCGCACGTTGCGGCCTTTCGACACTCTGGAGTGCTCCTGACGATCATGTCGGCTATCGCCACCGGGGCGATCTTCGGCTCATTCGAAGTATCGATCGTCGCGTTCACCGCAGAGCAAGGCGCGCCCGAGGCAACAGGGCTGCTTCTTGCGGCGTGGGCACTGACGTCAATGTTTGGCGGACTGTGGTTTGGCTCCAGACATTTTCGCGCACCACTATCGCGCCAGTTAGTAGTCATAACCGGGTCATTGACGGTTGCGCTAGCGATAACACCATTTTTGAATTCCTTGACGGCTCTGGCACTTGCCACCGTAATCTCCGGGGCGTTGGTGGCACCGCTTTTAATAACCATCTTCAGCCTGGCCGAGCGCTTGGTCCCCAACGCCCAGTTGACCGAGGGCCTGACTTTTATGAATTCAGGGCTCACGGTGGGCCTCTCACTTGGCATTACTGCCGGTGGTTACCTAATTGACGTTTCGGGGGCCCCGGTTGGCTTTGCTCTTGGTGTTGGTGCCGCCGCAGCCGCATTTTTGGTCGCGGTTATTGGCCAAAGACGCCTTCAGCGCTCGGTGCGATCCGATGGGTCAATACCGCCAACTTCGGCCTTAAACACCGAGCCAATCCCCGGGCCGGCCCCCGGTGGCTTTAATCTCGACGACAGGTAAAGACACAAGTTATGGCCTGTATCCCCAACCCGAACCCGTAACGCGCTAAGTTCTGAGCATTACTACCCGCCACCAACCTACGGAGTTCGCCCTGGAACCGCTCAGTGCCAAAGAGATTCAGGCCCGCGTTCGCGCCGGAGCCTCTGCGGAGATCGTTGCGTCCGAGACCGGGTGGCCACTGGATAAAGTCCAGCGATACGCCGGGCCTCCCCTTGCTGAGCGCGAGTACGTTGCCGGCCGAGCCCAACTGGTCGAGGTGCGCCGCACGGGTGGCTCAGTAACCCTCGGTGAGAGCGTTTCACTGGTTTTAACTGCCAACAATGCTGCCGACATCTCGTGGGATTCGGCCCGGCGCGCAGATGGTAAATGGGTTGTACTTGTTTACTTCACCAGCCACAGTGAAACCCAACAGGCGTCTTGGACGTATGACAACGTCGGTCGCACCGTGCATCCGATTGATGAGACCGCACGCCGTCTCATGGGCGTCAGCGACGATCAGATCTTTGACTACATCACCGACGATCGAGCACCGGCAATCAAGGTAGAGGTCGACGTAGAAGTAGAAATCGACCGCCCGCGCCTAGTGGCCGTACCGGATGCACCGCCGGTGGAGATTTTTGCGTTAGAAGAACAAGCTCATGTCCTTGATGTGCTAATCCCAATGGCTGAGCTAACCGAGAAGCCGCAGGTTCGGCCGGCCGCCAAACCTGCTCCAAAGCCGAAGGTTAAAGGTAAGCGCGCTAGCGTGCCGAGCTGGGATGAAATCCTTTTTGGTGCCACCCGCGGGGATGACATCTAGCTTGAATTAGCCCATTGACGCCGGTAGTTCCTGCGCGTCGAGTACTAAGCCTCAAAAGGTAGTGGCTCCCGTGACATATGTTCGGCCCCGGCACTCAGTGCGGTTTTTCGAGCACGGTAGTGCCGTCTGCAAAGCACTTCGTATGAGACGACCGGAATATCATCACGCGCAGCCGCGCCATCGCCCACGTCACCTACCATCACTTGGCTGCCTTCGACCACCACGACGCCATCGACGGTTCGCGCATTGTGAATTGCCCGAGCCCCGCACCAACACAATGCTTCAACCTGCAAAACTTGCACCCGATCGCTCAGTTCAACCAGCCGCGCAGAACCAGGGAATAATCGGGTCCGAAAGTCGGTCATAATACCGAAGGCGTACACGTCAATACTGAGTTCATCAACGATCGTCGCAAGTTGCTCAACTTGTAGCTCGGTATAGAACTGGGCCTCATCACAAATAAGATAATCAATTCGCTCACCATGTGAAAGTGCATCAACAACATGCTGTCGGATATCAAGTAATTCAGTAACCTCGAAGGCACTGACACTTAATCCGAGCCGACTCGATAAGACCGACTCACCAGCGCGATCAAGTCGCGTGAACACCAAGCCGGATCTGCCCCGAGACGAATGATTGTGGTCGGTCTGCAACGCCAGGGTTGATTTACCGCAGTCCATGGTGCCCGCGAAGAAGATAAGTTCGGCCACGTCGTCATGGTGCCATATCGGGGTCGCCGAACTCCCCTCACGTCCGAACTATGAGCCCGGGGATCTCAAGTTCATCCGCGGTGAGCGCGCCATGCTGGCCAAGGAGGGCCGACGACTTGACGTCCACCAAACTTGTAAACATTGTGGTGCCTTCAGCCACCGCCACCACATCCCCGATTCGATCTGCAATATCTAGGTCAGTTGGTCCGTACCACCCGGATTCGATTATCTGCTCTTTGGTGAATATCTGGGCCCTCGCTCCCAAGTACTGTGTCCACCTGGTGGCCACCGCTTCAGCGCAACCCGGGTTCACATAAAGGTGCCGGGCCCGCGGCTCCCCTGCGATTAAAACAACATCAGAATTTAGTTCCGGGTGGCGTTCTATAGAGACATGCCCGGCTGGTTCGCAATTGACCATGCCGTGGTCGGCCGTGACGATCATTGCCGAATCGGGTGGTAATTGCTGCACCAATTTGTCAACCAAGGTATTGACCCGGCCGAGCCCGGCCAGCCAAGGTGCACTGCCTACCCCACTTTTGTGACCGATCCGATCAAGTTCAAACCAATAGACATAGGTAAATGATTTCGCTGGCCCGCGGACCGCAGCCTGCACCGCGGCTACGCGCTGCGCCGTGTCTTCGGCAACTTGATAAAACCCACCCCGCAAGACTGCTGCCGTCAGTCCGGAAAATTCGTATTTGGCAGGTGCCACCGAAGTCATGCGCACCCCGTGGCGCGCCACCCGCTCGAACACCGTGGTCTCCGGCTGCACCATTACAGGGAGTGGATCCTTCTTCCAACGCAGTGGGGCCAACAACTCTCGAGTCTCGGGCAAAAAGAAGGTGGCACCGACCAGCCCGTGGGCTCCGGGTAACTGCCCGGTGCCAAGGGAGCCAAGGGCCGTTGGGGTTGTGGTGGGGAACACCGAATGCAGCGCGCTACCAGCGAGCGCAATTAGTGCGGGCGCGTGTGCGCCGAATTCCTGAAGTGACCGCCAGCCCAAGCCGTCTATTAGACAAATAACCACATGTTGCAGATCACCGAGATTAAGAACATCCGTAAACCCGGGGACGCCTACGCTGGCAGCAGCGGATGATCCGACTTCGGCCAAACTCGTCGGGGTCACCCCCGACTTGAAGGTCAGCAATTACTAACGCAGCCGTGCCGCGGTCGCCTGGGAGAGAGCCGAAGCAAACGCTAGTGCTTGGGCTACGACGTCGGCACCGTCCGCAACTTCGGATACCCGTACTGAAAGGTCATCATTACTAGATGTTCCGGTGTACCCGTGCTCTGCATCGCACTGCGGATCACCACAACTAGCTGGCTCCAAATCGATTCGACTTACGGCGCCCCAGCCGATGGTTAAAACAACCTCCGAAGTCGCTCCACCTGGTTGATACTTGGCAGGCTCACTTACCACTCGGGTGACAACCACCGAGTCCACCCGCTCAAGACGCACCGCTTCAGTTGAAGCGGTAGCGAATGGCATTGGGTTGATCTCGTCAATGCCATGCTCATCAGTGTGGCCGACAATTAGTCGTGTTGGCGTTAGGGCCAGCACCGTAACGTGGCGTCTCAACTCGTCATGGTCAAAAGTGGCTTCGTGGTGCACCAGATATGACTTAAGCGGCTCCCCCGCCAATGCCGTATCCAGCGCATCTGCGACCAAATCGGGGTAGTAGCCGCTGCGCTGAATATCGGTGCGGAGTTGCTGGTCAAGGCTCATCACTTGATTATCCTGCCATATGTACGCTGCCGATGGCTCGGACCGCACATGGGGCTGCGATTAACAACCGTAGCCAGCCGACTTGACGCCCATATACGGTTACTCGACACCAAGATACGGTTACTAGGTGACCCACCCGCCAATCGTCATATCCCCAGAAGTCGCCCAAGCCCTTGCCGATAACCGCGGCGTAGTGGCCCTTGAATCCACCATCATCAGCCATGGTTTACCGCGCCCAGAGAACCTCCGGGTGGCGCTCGAAGTAGAGGCCACGGTTCGAACTCACGGCGGCGTCCCGGCCACCATTGCGATTCTCGACGGCACCGTTCACGTCGGACTCGATGAAGGGCACTTAGACCAGGTGGCCAATCGCGACGACATTAGCAAAGTTTCGGTGCGTGATATCGCGACGATCATCGCCCGAGGTGGCAGTGGAGCCACCACAGTTGCGGCCACCAGCCACATAGCCCAACTGGTCGGAATTGAAGTATTCGCCACGGGAGGCTTGGGTGGCGTACATCGAGGCGCCCGCCAAAGTTGGGATGAATCAGCAGATTTAACGACCCTTGGCGAGACCCCCATCACCGTGGTTTGTGCAGGGGTGAAATCGATTCTCGACGTTGGAGCCACCCTCGAGCGGCTAGAAACTCTAAATGTTGGCGTGCTGGGCTACGACACCATGCGCTTCCCGGGCTTTTATCTCAGCGATAGCGGCTTCCCGGTTACCTGGTCAGTTACCAGCCCCGAAGAAGTCGCCGCCATCATGTCTGCCCGCCGCGCGATGAGAATTTCCACCGGGCTGATCGTGGCCTATCCCCTCCCCGAAGATCAGCAGCTCGACCCAGATTTGCACGATCAAGTACTGCAAGATGGAATGCGCCTGGCGACTAAGCGCGGTGTCCAAGGTAAAGATGTAACGCCGTTCTTACTTGATCACTTCCACCGATCAACACATGGCGCCAGCTTGGTCGTAAATACCAGCATAATTTTACGAAATGCAAATTTGGCAGCCCGGATCGCGGTTGCGTACGTCAGCAGAGTTGATAGATGAGCGCGCCATTTGTGCTGATCGGTGACCTCATGGTTGATATCACCGCGGTAACTAGTGGTCCTGTCAACTATGCCAGTGACACTCGGGCGAAAATCAGTGTGCACCCAGGTGGCGCAAGCGCCAACACCGCGAGCTGGCTGGCGCACCTAGGCGAAAGTGTGCACCTAATAGGTGCGCTCGGCACAGATGTCTTCGCCACGATGTTCCGGCAGTCATTCGAGAACACGGGCGTACATCTACACGCCACCGAGGTCACGGGTGCCCCGACCGGCACTTGCATAGTCATTGTTGACTCCACCGGTGAGCGCACGATGCTGCCAGATCCTGGCGCCAACTCATTTCTAACGCAGTCTCAAATAACCGACTCGCTACTTTGCGCCGGGTCACATCTGCATCTGTCCGGTTATACGTTGCTCAATCCAGCCACCCGAGCAGTTGGGAAAATTGCCTTAGCTCGCGCCCGCGCTGGAAACCTGACCTGCAGTTTGGATACCGCATCTGCAGCCCCAATCTCGGCGAATCCAGGAGCTATTCGAGAAGCCCTGGGCCAGATCGACGTGCTTTTAGCTAATACCGACGAAGCCGAAGCCCTTACCGGCTTTAGCGACCCCGCTCAGGCCTTAGCCGCACTTGCCGAAGTAGTTGACACGGTGGTGATCAAGTGCGGGCCACAGGGCGCCTTGGCCGCCCAGGGGAATCAACACGCCCAGGTGCCAGCGCTACCGGCCAAGGTGGTCGACACCACCGGGGCGGGGGATGCCTTTGCCGCTGGCTTCTTGGTCAGCTGGAGGGCCGGGGCGCCCCTGATCGAGGCCGTTACGGCGGGAGTGCGAGAAGCCACACAGGCAGTGGGCCGTGTCGGAGCCGGCCCGAAGGCCCTGTGACCGACGAGAATCGTGCACACTTCCCAGTTTTTACCGGCCGGTGCACTCTGCGCCCGGGCTGGAGTTCGGGGTTTGGCAAGAAAGGCTAAGGATGGCTAGGCGCTCGACGAAGGCGGTTGCACCCGGTGATGGACGCATCGTCGATATTGACGTGTCCGATGAAATGCGGGCGTCTTTTTTGGAGTACGCCTATTCGGTCATTTACGCGCGAGCCTTACCCGATGCCCGCGACGGCCTCAAGCCGGTACAACGGCGAATTCTATTTCAGATGGCGCAGATGGGCCTTCGACCAGAACGCGGGCACGTAAAGAGTGCGCGTGTCGTCGGTGAGGTCATGGGCCGACTTCACCCACACGGTGATTCGGCGATTTATGACGCACTTGTTCGCATGGCGCAGCCGTTTACTCTGCGACTTCCCATGGTCGACGGTCACGGCAATTTTGGCTCACTCGATGATGGCCCAGCCGCTATGCGATACACCGAAGCTCGGCTGGCCGCAGCGGCTCTTGATATGACCTTGAGTCTGGACGAGAACGTTGTTGATTTTGTTCCGAATTACGACGGCCGTGAAACCGAACCGACGGTGCTGCCTGCGGCTATTCCAAATCTGCTCGTAAATGGGGCATCCGGTATCGCCGTTGGGATGGCCACCACCTTGGTACCCCACAACCTCGGTGAAGTTATCGGTGCTACCCGACACCTCATCAAGAATCCGAAAGCGGGACTCGGTGAGATCATGAAGTTCATCCCCGGGCCCGATCTACCCGGTGGGGGAGTAATCATCGGCCTCGCTGGAGTCCGCGAGGCCTATGAATCCGGGCGGGGCACCTTTCGGGTTCGAGCTCGCACCCGCATTGACCAAGTCTCACCAAGACGCCGCGGCATCATCGTCACCGAATTGCCGATGAATGTTGGCCCAGAAAGAGTTATCGAACGAATTAAGGATCTTGTTCAAAGTAAGAAACTACTGGGCATCGCCGATGTGACTGATCTAACCGACGGTGATTCCGGACTCAATTTGGTTATCGATATCAAGAACGGTTTTCACGCTGAGGCTGTACTTGAGAACCTCTTTAAGCTCACCCCGATGGAAGAATCGGTCAATATAAATGCTGTCGCACTTGTTGAAGGTCAACCGCAGACGTTGGGGCTACTGACTTTATTGCACGTCTTCATCGATCACCGGCTCGAAGTGGTGCGTCGCCGCAGTCTGTTCCGTCGCGAAAAAGCACAAGATCGACTGCATTTGGTTGCCGGATTGCTCACGGCTATCCTCGATATAGACGACGTAATTCAACTTATTCGCGAGTCTGATGATGCTGCAGCAGCAAAGGCACGTTTAATTGAAGTGTTCGACCTGAGCGAAGTCCAGTCTTCTTACATACTCGAAATGCCGCTGCGAAGACTTACCAAGTTCTCACGAATTGAACTGGAGAAAGAGTCCGATGTCCTTAAGCGTGAGATTGAAGATCTCACCAAAATCCTTGATAACGAAAGCGAACTGCGCGCATTAGTCTCCGATGAACTAGCTGCGATTGCGCAGGCTCATGCAACTCCACGGCGCACCTTGCTGATGGAAGCCGGCGCCGTCCCGATTTCTGCCGCGGTGCCACTAGAGGTTGACGATGAACCATGCGTGGTGTTGATGTCGAGCACCGGGCTTTTGGCCCGCACCGCTGACCAGCGATTCGAACAGGTGGGTGATATCGCGCGCGCTAATCATGATGTGATCATCAGCGCTGTCCCCGCAACCAATCGAGGGTTCATTGGGTTAGTTACCAGTACCGGCACACTCATTCGACTTTCGGTGGTTGACCTGCCCGCCCTGCCATCGGTGATTGGCATTCCCGCCTTGTCCGCCGGAGCGCCAATCGGCGCTTTCGTTGACCTGCCACTTGGTGAGTCGGCCCTGTGTTTAACCACCCTTGATGAGACCGGTGGCATTGCCTTAGCAACCGCCAATGGAGTTGTCAAAAGAGTCCTCCCGGATGGGCTCACAAATAAGGACTCATGGGAGATCATTCGACTTGATGAAGGTGATCAGGTGGTGGGTGCCATCGGCCTCGACGAGGCGGCGGCCGAGACTTCCGAATTAGTTTTCGTCACCTCAGATGGCCAACTACTGCGGTTTGCGGCAAGTGCGGTGCGACCACAGGGCCGGGCCGCTGGCGGCATGGCAGGAGTGCGCTTGGCCCGTGGAGCCCGAGTCACTTCGTTTACCGCATTAACTCCGGCGGCGAGCGCTTTGGTGGTTACTATCGCCGGTTCCGCAGATGCACTGCCGGGTACCGAAGCCGGCAGTATCAAGATCACTCCCCTAGCCGAATACCCCGCAAAGGGCCGAGGTACCGGCGGGGTGCGCTGCCATAAATTCCGCTCCGGCGAAGACACCCTGGTATTGGCCTGGGTCGGGATAGGTCAGGCACGCGCCGCTACCGCATCGGGAGTTCCGGCTGACTTACCAACGGTCCTGGGTAAAAGAGATGGCACCGGATCACCCGGTACCACACCAATTTCTGGGCTTGGCGGGCAACTTTGAGCACCGACTGTTCCAGTGCCGCACGCGAAGTCGGTGAACCACTCGCTGGTACCGCACCGGTTGCCACCTGCTGGATTTTGATCGAGCAGCCGGGGCCCTGGGGCAAGAATGCCCTTCTTGACGCGCGCCTTGAACTTGGAGTCGGCCAACTATTAACAAAGCGAGCCGAAGGCACCGGGGTTTCGATCTTGCTGGTGCGCCACCCAGACCGCCTAGAGCCGGCGTCAACTGTTGCCGGTAGGAATGTCTGGGTGGTCCATACCGCCCCTGGCGCTACTCGCATGCGCCACGGCATCATGCCCGATGTATCAGTTATCGCGGATTGGGATTTTTCTGAACTCGCCGCAGGCGCCCTTCCGCCATTTGGGGTATCTACCAGCCAGCCGTTGCTCTTGGTCTGCACCCACAGCGGCCGCGATGCTTGCTGCGCGTTACATGGTCGAGCCCTCATTACCGATCTTCTCAAAAACGTCAGCGTCGAGGATCGAGGATTTATCTGGGAATCCAGCCACATTGGCGGCCATCGGTTTGCTCCTACAGTCATGAGCCTGCCATGCGGAGCCGTTTTCGGTCGACTCACGGTTGACAATGCGATCGAGATATTTTCCAGCTCTCAGCGACTGCTGTTAACTCCCGACAATTACCGCGGCCGCACCTGCTATTCGCCACCACTGCAGGTTGCTGAAATCGTCGTCCGACAAAACATGGGTATTTTCGAGCGCGATGTGCTGGATGTGCTTCGAGTAATAGATGATCGCCCCTTGCCTATGCCGGCGCTAGCGCAGCTACCAGCGGTTGGCGAATCAATAGTTGCCGAGGTGCGCCACAACGACGGGCGGGCTTGGCAGGTGAACCTTAGGTGTGAAGAACTTACCCAACCGCGACCTAAATCATGTGGGAGCGAACCCACCACCGCCGCCATTTGGCGTAGTGTCGCCCTAGCCGAAGCCACGCCATGGCACCAAGGTTGAACTGCTAAGTCTTAGTTTGCCTGGCCGCTTTCAGTAAGTCTTCGCTGCTTTGAATAGTAGTTCGATCCCGGTCTTTGCCGGCTCCAAGTGCTCGCTCAGCCGAATCAATAGCGCGCCAGCCAAAATTATCAACAACCTGCTTCCCCGACTCGGCCAGCCATGAGTCAAACTCGCTTGGGTTCGACATTGGCGCGACCGGCAATTTATCGCAATCAGCTAGCACCGAGGCCACGGTCGCGGTCGCATCCTTCTTATTGGTGCCGATGATCCCGGTTGGGCCACGCTTGATCCAGCCGGCCACGTATTCACCGCTCACCGCGCCACCATCACACTGAACTCGACCCTCCACGTGCGGGATAACGTTGCGATCTTCATCAAATGGCACACCAGGTAAGGCCAGGCCCCGGTAACCGACACTGCGAACCACTAGATCTGCAGCAATGACGAAAGTCTCGCCGGTGCCTTTGGCGCCACCTGCGCCATCTAGCTCGGTGCGTTCGACGACCACCTCACGCACTCTAGTATCACCGCGTAGCTCTACCGGACGAGCCATAAAGTGCAAGTGAATGCGTCGTGATTTTCCGGTTTGTTCTTTTGTGGCCCACGTTTTAACTACTTCGACATTGCGAGCCACCGCTTTATCGTCGGCAATAACTTGCTCACTCGCGGCGTCGAATACTAAGTCCGCAGGGTCGACCACGATGTCAGCGTCAACCAGTTCACCCAGTTCACGCAGTTCTTTTGTGGTGTAGGTGGCCTGTGCCGGCCCCCGCCTGCCCAGTACGTGAATATCGGTGATCACCGACTTTCGCAGGGTGTCGAATACGTATTCGGGCATATCAGTGTGCGTGAGTTCATCAACTGTCTTCGCCAACACGCGGGTAACGTCAACTGCCACATTTCCTACACCCACCACAACGACACAGGTTGCAGTAGGGATTAGCCGCTCAAAAGTCTCGCGATCGGCATCGGGGTGCCCGCAGTACCAAGCCACTAGGTCGGTAGCGGCCACACTGGCATCTAGCTCTTCACCTGGTATCGCAAGCCGACGGTCACGCGAGGCGCCATAGGTGAACACGATGGCATCAAAATACTCGTGAAGGGTGGCAACCGAAATATCAACCCCAACCTCGACATTGCCGATGAAGCGCACCCCAGGCTTTTCGAATACTTTGTCAAGGGTGTCGCGCACCGAACGAATACTGATGTGGTCAGGGGCTACGCCGTAACGCACCAAGCCAAATGGCACCGGCAATTTGTCAATGACATCAACAGTGACCGGGATCTCCTGTTGGCTAACTAGCGCATCCGCCGCATACATACCTGATGGACCAGAACCCACCACTGCAACGCGTAACGGTCGAGCCATGCCGTGACCTCCAAGTGGCTAGTTACAAGTGGCTAGTTAACTGGGCCTACTTGCCGCAGAGCGTATTACTAGGCATCGATTCGCTCCCGATCTAACCCTGCCGCACCTTCGACAATGAACTCCTTTCGAGGGGCAACTTCACCGCCCATTAGGAGATCGAATACCGCGCTCGCCCCGGCAACATCCTTCATGGTGATTCGACGCAGAGTCCGGTGGGCGGGATCCATTGTGGTCTCGCGCAGTTGGCCAGCATCCATCTCACCTAATCCCTTATAGCGCTGAATAGGATCCTTGACCTTCTTGCCGCGTTTATTCGCATCGGCTAAAACCGACTTCATCTCGCCATCGGAGTAGGTGTAGATAAGGTCATTGGATTTGCTCCCGGCATTCACAATTTCGAGTCGATGAAGTGGTGGCACTGCCGCATAGACCCGCCCGGCCTCCAACAGTGGGTGCAGATACCGGTTGATCAAGGTCAATAGCAGACATCGAATATGCGCACCGTCAACGTCTGCATCGGACATCAGGATCACTTTGCCGTATCGCGCTTGCTCAAGATCAAATGATCGACCAGAACCAGCCCCGATCACCTGAATAATCGAGGCGCACTCAGTGTTCTTGAGCATGTCAGCGAGGGAGGACTTCTGCACATTTAAAATCTTGCCGCGGATCGGCAGCAGTGCTTGGTAATCGGCATTTCGGGCCACTTTCGCGGTACCCAGCGCACTATCACCTTCAACAATGAACAATTCACTGCGCTCGACGTCGTCGGTTCGACAATCCACCAACTTAGCCGGCAAAGCAGATGACTCAAGTGCTGTCTTTCGCCGTTGGGTATCGCGGTGGGTCCGCGCAGCCACCCGTGCACGCATGGCATTCGCGGCTTTCTCCAGGACCGACTTCGCGGCGACTTTCTCACCCCTGGGCGGGTTGGTAAACCACGTGGTTAACTCCTTGGTGACCACGTTACCCACTATCCGCGTGGCAGCGGGGGTTCCTAAAATCTCTTTAGTTTGGCCTTCAAATTGCGGCTCGGCGAGGCGCACGGTGACAACAGCGGTCAGGCCCTCAAAAACGTCATCCTTGGTGATGGTGTCTTCGGCGCCTTTTAGAATCTTCGCGGCTCGCACTTGGTCATTGACAGTTTTGACGATGGCTCTTTCAAATCCGGTCAGGTGGGTACCACCCTTGGGAGTCGCGATCACGTTCACGAAGGAACGAATATCGGATTCGTAACCGGCATCCCAGCGCAAGGCGATATCGACACCTAATTCGCGTTCAACATCTTGCGGAGTCATGTGCCCTTTGTCATCCAGCACCGGGACAGTCTCGTGGAAGTGCCCCTTGCCGTGCAATCGAATTACCGAGCTCACGGGCTCACCAACCGACAAGGCCTCGACATATTCGGTGATGCCACCTTTGTGCTGAAAAGTCTCCTCGTAGCGATCTTCGG
The DNA here is from genome assembly GCA_945870085.1 of Bifidobacterium breve. Classification (GTDB taxonomy): domain Bacteria; phylum Actinomycetota; class Actinomycetes; order S36-B12; family S36-B12. The sequence goes on from CAMBQX010000003.1 coordinate 27,242, forward strand.
GATCGCGTAAATCGATAACCGTAATAAGTAATCCCGGGACTAAGAACGTGCTTTGCACTGCGCGTTCGCGTAGCCCTTCGCGGTCATAGCCGGCTTCCTTGGTGAATACCTGCGAATCAGCCCACCACCGCACCCGGGTGCCGGTTCGAGTGCGCGGGCAGGTGCCAGCGATATGCAGGCCACTCTTGCGGGTGAAATCCCCCATCGGACCAACTCCGTCAAAAACTCCGGGCACCCCCCGTCTAAAAGACATGGTGTGGGTCTTGGCCCCGCGGTCGACCTCAACATCTAGCCGCGCAGAAAGCGCATTGACCACCGAGGCACCAACCCCGTGTAGCCCACCCGAGGCCGTATACGAACCGCCGCCGAACTTACCGCCGGCATGTAACTTGGTCATCACGACTTCAACGCCGGTCAATTTAGTCTTGGGTTCAACATCGACGGGGATCCCGCGACCATCATCACTAACCTCGGCCGAACCGTCAGGATACAAAGTCACGATGATTTTCTTGCATGAGCCGGCGAGCGCCTCATCAATCGCGTTGTCGACGATTTCCCAGAGGCAGTGCATTAATCCGCGGCCATCATTTGATCCGATGTACATTCCGGGCCGCTTACGCACGGCGTCTAAGCCCTCAAGCACGGCCAGATTCTTGGCGGTATACGCCCCGGCGGCAGCAATGCCTCCACCACCGGCACCGCCAGCGGCACTAGTTGCTGCCGATCGGGCTGATTTCCGGGGCAATTTGGCGGCCATTTGCCTTAGATTACGGCGAAATTGGCCGGATCTGTCCCCCGGCCGGTCGTGTCGTCCACAGATCATCGCAACGCGTTCGCTCTGCGTGAACCAACGGCCTGCGGCGTGTCGGGAATGCAATTGTGGTGAGAGAATGTTACCAATGGCGACAAGCACAAATAAATGGCCGAGGAGGTGCCTGGTACATGACCACGACGATGACTGCCCCCGCACTTAGTGCGACCGATAGGTGTGACCGCTGCAACGCGCAGGCTTATGTGCGCGTGATATTGCACGGCGGCTCCGACCTGCTTTTCTGTGGGCATCACTGGTCACGCCATGAACTGGTCCTGCGGCCGAGGGCTGCGACCATCGTCGATGAGACCCATCGCCTAACGGATGCACCGGCTAGCGATAACCGGTAGGAGATCGCAGAACGCTTCTTCGCACCGTTGTTTGCAGTGCGCCACTGGATAACTTGGGTGCGGGTTAATCCAAGTAATCTCGTAGCACCTGCGAACGTGACGGGTGGCGAAGCTTCGACATAGTCTTACTCTCTATTTGCCGGATCCGCTCACGGGTAACCCCGTACACCTTGCCAATTTCGTCCAGCGTTTTCGGCTGGCCGTCGGTTAGGCCAAAGCGCATTCTGACAACTCCGGCCTCACGGTCTGACAAAGTGTCAAGAACCGACTCGAGTTGCTCCTGCAGCAAGGTGAATGAAACCGCGTCGGCGGGTACAATCGCCTCGGAGTCCTCGATTAAGTCACCGAATTCACTATCACCCTCCTCGCCGAGTGGCGTATGAAGTGATATCGGCTCGCGTCCATACTTTTGAACTTCGACAACTTTCTCAGGAGTCATGTCGAGCTCTTTCGCCAACTCTTCTGGCGTTGGTTCGCGGCCCAAGTCTTGCAGCATTTGCCGCTGCACCCGGGCTAGTTTGTTAATTACTTCGACCATATGCACTGGGATGCGAATGGTTCGAGCTTGATCAGCCATGGCCCGGGTGATGGCCTGTCGAATCCACCAGGTGGCGTAAGTCGAGAACTTGTAGCCCTTGGTGTAGTCGAATTTCTCGACCGCGCGAATCAAACCCAGGTTGCCCTCTTGAATCAAATCGAGGAACAACATGCCACGCCCGGTGTAGCGCTTTGCCAGCGAAACCACAAGTCGCAGGTTCGCTTCAAGTAGGTGATTCTTCGCGTTGCGACCATCACGTGCGATCCACTCGAGGTCACGATGCATTTTCTTTTCGATTTTCTTGCCCTCATTGAGCATCTCTTCGGCGAAGAGCCCGGCTTCAATGCGCTTGGCAAGATCAACTTCCATCTCCGCATTTAGCAGTGGGACCTTGCCTATCTGCTTTAGATAATCCTTTACCGGGTCTGCGGTGGCACCAGCAACCATAACCGTCTGCACTGGCTCATCGGTATCGTCAACATCTGAGATAACGAAACTGGCCTCATCGCCATCACCGGTATCGGCGACGGCCTCAGCGATGTCTACGGCAATGTCAGCTTCAAGATCAGCCTCAAGAACCGCAACTACCGCGAGGTCCGCGGGATCGATATCGTCGGCATTGATCACGACCAAGCCGTCCTCGGTCGCAATCACCTCTATCATTTCTAAGTCAATTTTCGCGGGAGCCGCCTTCTTAACAGGTGCCGCCTTCTTCGCAGGAGCTACCTTCTTAACAGGCGCCACTTTCTTAACAGGTGCCGCCTTCTTCGCGGGAGCCGTTTTCTTAACAGGTGCCGCCTTCTTAACAGGCGCCACTTTCTTAACAGGTGCCGCCTTCTTCGCGGGAGCCGCTTTCTTAACAGGTGCCGCCTTCTTAACAGGTGCCGCCTTCTTCACGGGTGAGGTCTTCTTCACGGGTGAGGTCTTCTTCGCGGGAACTACCTTCTTCGCCAAATTCTTTACCGGTGCCATCTTTGTAGGTAACGCCTTTCTCCCACTTCCCCACGACAAGAGCCCGTGTCAAGCCTGATGGCTTGTACGGGCGTGAGGCCACCAGTGTGCCACCGCCAATAGCGCCCAGCCCAGCCGGGGGCCCCTCATGGGATGAGCACGCCCCGAGCCTGGCCTACTGCCACCACGGTGTTGTCGGTTTGCGTGACAGGACTCGCAATGGGGAAAGGCCCGAGGCCATCGACGGTGTAGGTCGCTGACCAGCTGGTGGTCAACGATACCTGAAATCTACCGCCGCGCTGGTACCCGTGAGCCACGGATAGATTCGGATAGAAACCACCTGGCGAGGTGGTATCAAGGTGGCCCCCATCACCGAAATCCCAAGCCCACCGCGGTGTCGGCGAGAGCACCACCTGTTGCCCGGCGACCCAGTAGGTGGACGGTGGCACTGACCCCGGCTGGTTTGAACTAAATATCACCGGTAAATACGGCAGCACCCCACGCCCGGGTTGATAGCTGATGCGACTTGGCGGCATGGTTCGTTCAAAATCGTCCGAGATCGCGACGCCGGCGGCGGCGACGGTCACCGGCCCATCATTAGACACGCAGATCAAACCCTTATTTTGCCAGGTCGCTCCGCCATTGAAGGAGAGCCAGGCTCGCAGGAGCTGTTCATCGGCGCCCTCGCAGGCGTGCAAAATAATGATGCAACCCGGCGCAAATACCCCAGCACAGGGTTCGCGGAGCCGCCACCGGCAATCAATGCACGCTGCTACCTCATGCCGGGTTTCATCGGACACGGTACCCGGAAGCACCAGCCCCCCGGTGCCCACAAACCGATCTGCACCATCGTCGACCGAAATATCCACGGAAGGTGCACCTGTCGCCGTTGCCAGCCCGAGCCCTGCGATCGGGGCGATCAAAACGACAAGCGCGGCCACCAGAACCACCAGGACAATCCTGCTATGCATAGTGCCACGTTACGTCCGCTCAGTACCGATGTCACCTAGTAATTCTTAGCCTGTGGAAAACCGGTTGCTAGGACTCTTAGTCTGGGTCCGCGAGCTTGATTCCAGCCTTTAAAAGGCCACTTTCTACGGCGGCATTTACTGTCTCAAGCACCTTTACTCGCGCGTAGAGCTTGTTATCGGCTTCCACGACCGTCCAGGGTGCATTGGAAGTATCAGTGCGATCGAGCATCTCGGTGATTGCCAGTTCATAGGCTGGTCGCTGCTCGCGGTTGCGCCAATCCTCAGCTGTGAGTTTCCAGCGCTTAAGTGGATCCTTCTCGCGCGATTTAAACCGTTTCAGCTGTTCATCACTGGAAACATGCATCCAGATCTTTACCAACACCATGCCTTCATCGGTCAAAGTCCGCTCAAAGGACTTGATCTCGTCATATGCACGCCGCCACTGTTCCTCGGTGGCAAATTCTTCAACGCGCTCAACCAAAACCCGGCCGTACCAACTGCGATCCAAAATGGTCATGCCGCCCCAGCCAGGTAGATGCGGCCAAAACCGCGACAGGAAGTGGTGCCGCTTCTCATCAAAGGTGGGCGCAGCAATTGAAATCACGCGCACATGACGTGGGTCGATGGGGGCCACTAGGCGGGCAATCGCACCGCCCTTACCGGATGCATCCCAGCCCTCGAAAACCACGCAGATAGGTGGGCCAAGGGTGCCAGATCCGTCATAGATTCCCCCGACGACTAGCCGCAGATAGAGCATCCGGCGCTGCGCTGCTGAAAGCCGGCGCTCACCTTCATCCCTGGCAAGTTTGAGCGAAAGGTCGTAATTATCAAGGATGCCCATCCGCCAATAATGCACTACTGCGACGGCAATAGGTTTCGCCCTCTCCTAGCGCAGGTGAAATCGCGTACTGGTCAAACAACTACCGAAGCGTCCGCGCGTGCTGAACCGCCTGTTGCACGAAGTATGCGACCTGCTCATCTTCAACCAAAAAACCATCGTGCCCGTGTAGCGAGTGCACCGTATGCAACCCATCAGCGCCCGGCACCAGATCCACCAGTTGATGCTGCTGGCGATTTGGAAATAGCCGATCAGAATCGATTGCCACGACGGTCAACGGAACACTGACGCGACCCAGCGCCGCTTCGACACCCCCACGACCTCGGCCAACATCGAACAAACTCATCGCGTTTGTCAAAGTGACGTAGGTATTGGCATCAAAGCGCCGCGCGAGTTTTTCAGCGTGGTGGTCAAGGTATGAAGTGATCGCAAATGGTGCCAGCGGCTGGCCAACAGTTTGACCGGAGACGTCATGGGGATCGACACTTTGTATTTCGCGGCCGAAGCGTTCATCTAGCTCATCTGAGCTGCGATAGGTTAAATGCGCGATTCTTCGAGCGATCCCCATCCCAATATGCGGACCTTGGCCCGGTGCGGCGTCGTAATAATCACCGCCATTAAATCCTGCATCCGCGTAGATAGCCGACAATTGCGTTACGTGGGTGCCAATTTGGTCGGCTGAAACCGCTGCGGTCGTGCCGAGCACCAGTCCCCCGCGAATCCGGTCCGGGTGTACCACCAGCCACTCGAGTACCCGCATGCCGCCCAAGGATGGGCCAAGCATCAGCGCCCAAGAATCAATACCGAGGGCATTGGTAAGTTGCACTTCAACTTTAACCATGTCGCCAACGGTTATTACCGGAAAGCGGCTCCCCCAGGCTCGACCATCCGGTGCCAACGACGCTGGCCCGGTAGTGCCCTGGCAGCCGCCCA
>CAMBQX010000004.1 GCA_945870085.1 Bifidobacterium breve
GCGACCGCTGCAGGCACTGCCCGGTTTAGGTGACCTTTTCCTCGGCAGGCTGGGGCCAGTCAAATTAAATGTTTAGGGTTGGTGGCTTAGGGTGCTGGTCGGGGGAACTGGCGGGGTTCGGTTGGTGGTTGTATCGCGTTTAACGCCACTTTTGGTGCGATAATCTAATTTCGAATACTTCTTCGCAGGACACGATTCGTTCGCTGCTGGGTACGCAACCTAAAAGTGCGTTGAGGAAAGTTGTTTTGCCAGCTTGTGTGCCCCCGGCTACCAAAATGTTGAGTCCACTGATAACTGCTGCTTCCAAGAAATCAGCGGCTTGCATGTTTAAAGTGCCTTTGGCCACCAGGTCGTGCACATGACGTGCCGCAACGACAAATCGCCTAACGTTTATTGCCCAGTGGGCACGGGTGATATCAGGGATCACAACATGAAGGCGGCTTCCATCTGGCAACATGGCATCAACAAATGGATTACTTAGGTCAAGGCGCCGCCCAGAAGCCCGAAGCATGCGCTCGACCAGATCACGAACATCACTATCAGTTAAAACCACCGTCGTAAGTTCACTGCGGCCCTCGCGGGCGATGAAAACTCGGCCCGGTTCATTAATCCACAGCTCTTCAACTGTTGGGTCGTCAAAGAATTGTTGCAGTGGTCCGAACCCAGCTACCGCATGATGAACTTCCTGAGCAACGACTGCAAGATCAGCGAGTGAGTGCAGCTGCGATACAGAATCAGTAGCGAGCACATCACCGATGCACTCAGCGATAACTTCGTGAACAACTTCAGGCTCACGCATCGGATCAATACCCCGGCAGCGAATCGCCGAACGCACCTGCGCCTCAACATGCGCAGTTACCGAAAGACCGGTATCCATGTGACCCCCGAACCCGATGCCGCACCATGCGGCCATACCTAATGCCAGCAAAGGTCAATGACCTCCACGCCCAGGCGAGGGACCTGATATCAAGAAGGTAATTCAAGAACGCAACATTCAACAACTACCAATTAAATTAGTTGTGGATAACTACACACCACAAAAAACTGGCCCCGAACCGCTAACGGTCAAGGGCCAGCAACAGGGTTTAAACACCCCACCTAGCGGTAGGGAACGTTGCTACTCTTCATTACCCTCAAAGCAGTGGCATACCGCCGTGCGCCAGGAGGGGTTTAGGGTGCCGCCGATACCGGCCACACCAGGCCGCACCCAACCAACACCGAGTGCGAGCCGATCAGATGGCGCTGAACTTACTGGGGTAGCAACATCAACAGTTGGCATCTCACGCTCCGTCCTTCTCGTTGTTGTGATCTATTACTTCGTTGGTAGGTGTGAACTTCTTTTCGTTGAGCGGTCAGGGGCCAGCAACAGGGTTTAAACACCCCACCTAGCGGTAGGGAACGGTGCTACTCTTCATTACCCTCAAAGCACGTACAACAGGGAGACAGAGGAAAGTGCCCGGAGTGGGCGCCCGAGGGGTTTAGGGTGCCGCCGATACCGGCCACACCGGGCCGCACCGAACTAACACCGAGTGCGAGCCGATCGGTTGGCGCTGAAGTTGCGGGGGTAGCAATATTAATACTGGGCATTTAGTGCTCCCATTCTTTAACGGGCCGATACCCGAGCGGGCATCTGTAACTGATGGTAAAACACTCCCGCCCTAAAACCAAGGGTTTAGCAAAAAGTTCCCAAGTGCGAAGATGCGTGCAGGGGTAACGAGGCTACCTGTGCGACGTAGGTTCGGCTGTTACCACTTGGAGTATTCGAGTTCACTACCGCAAACAACCGGCCCCAGGCCGCGAGCGGTCAGGGGCCAGCAACAGGGTTTAAACACCCCACCTAGTGGTAGGGAACGGTGCTACTCTTCATTACCCTCAAAGCACGCAGTACTGCTACGGGGTTCTAAGTAATCATTCGAGGGTTTTAGGGTGCCGCCGATACCGGCCACACCAGGTCGTACCCATCCAACACCGAGTGCGAGCCGATCAGTTGGCGCGGAACTTGCTGGGGTGGCAATATCAATACTTGGCATTTCATGTTCCAATCGTTCAATGGACCAATACCCAAACGGGCACCTGTAATTCATGGTAAAACAAACCCGCCCTAAAACCAAGGGTTCGACGAGACTCACGAAAAGTGCCCGCGAAATGCTTTCCGTGCCTCACGTAGGAATGCCCGCGTAATGGTGATCATTGTTGGGCATGGAAAACGAGCTGTCGATGAATTCCCGAGCCGAGGTCACTACGAGGTACGCGAAGGCGTATGTGAAGGCTGCGAAGGGGGATAAGGGCCGGATCCTCGATGAGGTGGTGGTGGTGACGGGTTGGTCGCGGGATAACGCCCGCCGCCGACTTTCCATGGCTGCGAAGTGTCCGCCGGGTGGTGGTAGGCAGGTCGCGGTGGCGGGTAGGAAGCGGCGGTCACCGAAGTATTCCTACGACGCGGTGAGGGTGCTGCAGCGGGTGTGGGCGGCTTCAGGTGGGCAGTGCGGGAAGTACCTCGCGGTGTCGATGCGCCTCCAGCTCGATGGGCTTGAACGCTACGGTGAGTTAGTTGATGGAGTCGACCGACCGGTACTTGAAGCCGGCGAAGGCCACCGACCGGATCAGGGGTGTTGTTACGACGAAGCCGTCGGTGTTGTTGCGGTCCTCGATCAAGATTCGTAAGTCTGGTGTCGAGGTGGAGTCGGAGCCCGGGTTCTTCGAGGGGGACACGGTCGCGCACTGCGGCCCGACGCTCAAGGGTGAGTTCGCCCGAACCCTCAACCTCACTGATGTCCATATTGGGTGGGTGTTTACGCGGACCGTGCGCAACAACGCCAACGTCCACATCCTCGGCGCGTTGAAGGCCGGGATCTGGGAGATTCCCTTCGAGGTGAGCGGCCTGGATTTCGATAACGGCTCGGAATTTCTCAATCATGCGGTCATTGCTTGGGCCGCGGACCTGAAGATCTTCTTCACCAGGTCCCGGCCCTACAAGAAGAACGATCAGGCGACCATCGAGTCGAAAAACAATCACCTGGTCCGAAAGTATGGGTTCTATTACCGGTACGACACCGACGCCGAATTGCGCGTGCTGAACCGGCTCTGGCCGCTGGTGAACGACCGGTTCAACTACCTGACCCCGACGAAGAAGCCGGTCGGGTTCGCCTCCGACCGCAATGGCAAACGCAAGCGTCTCTACGACACACCGAACACTCCCTTGGACCGGTTACTCGCCGCACAAGTGCTCGCACCAGAACAAGCAGCCGAACTGCTTGCCTACCGCGACTGGCTGAACCCCGCAGCGATCGGCCGCCAGATCGCCGAGCTACAAGTCATGCTTATCAAACTCGCCAAGGACAAAACCGAGCAGCTCTACCTCGCCTCGTTCCCCAGCGCCCTGCCCGACATCCGCAAAGGCATCCGGATCAAAGCCTCATGAGCACCCACATTTCGCGGGCATTCTTAATTGAGGCACGGATCAGGTTTCGCGGGCAATTTGACTTGAGGCACTACGGGGTTTAGTAAAACGTTCCCAAATGCAAAGATGCGCGCAGGGGTAACGGGGCTACCTATGCGATGTAGGTTTGGCTGCTACTACTTGGAGTGTTCGAGTTCACTACCGCAAACAACTGGCCCCAGGCCAACAGCGGTCAGGGGCCAGCAACAGGGTTTAAACACCCCACTTAGCGGTAGGGAACGGCGCTACTCTTCATTACCCTCAAAGCACGAACACACAGAGATGCCCCCCCGGGGTGTAGGGCGCGGGGTGCCGGAGGGGTTTAGGGTGCCGCCGATACCGGCCACACCGGGCCGCACCCAACCAACACCGAGTGCGAGCCGATCACTTGGTGCTGAACTAACTGGCGAATTCACATCAATGCTTGGCACTTAGTGGTCCATCCTTCTCGTTGTGGTCCTTGTAGTCGCGAACTCCTGAGTTGAGTGTTGACCGGATAAAAAAAGATTGAATCTCGCTGGCCACAACTCACCACTGAACTAATCTTGCGGATTTTCTACTCTTCATTACCCTCAAAGCACGCACATCCGCACAGCCCAGACCAGCAGCAACAAAAAGAGGGGGTTAGGGTTCCGCCGATACCGGCCACACCGGGCCGAACCCAATCAACACCGAGTGCGAGCCGATCAGTTGGTGCTGAACTTGCTGGGGTGACAATATCAATACTTGGCATTTCATGCTCCAATCGTTCAATGGACCAATACCCAAACGGGCACCTGTAAATCATGGTAAAACAAACCCGCCCTAAAACCAAGGGCTTAGTAAAAAGTTCCCAAATGCAAAGATGCGCGCAGGGGTAACGGGGCTACCTGTGCGATGTAGGTTTGGCTGCTCCCACTTGGAGTGTTCAAGTTCAATACGGCAAGTAACTGGCCCCCACCAAGAGCGGTCAGGGGCCAGCAACAGGGTTAAACACTCCACCTAGTGGAAGGAATGAGTGCTACTCCTCGTTAACCTCAAAGCACGCGCAAACAGAGATGCCCCCGGGGTGTAGGGCGCGGGGTGCCGGAGGGCTTTGGGCGCCGAGCTAACAGCAAGTTCAACCTAAACATTCACATTTATCTCACCCTGATATCGGGTTGTGAAACCGTTATTCGTTCGGCTTAAGGTTGAAGGTGAGCCCCTTATTACTCTGCGTTGCCCTCAAAGGTCCAACTGCAAGCCGACCTTGTGCAGAATGAGGGATTTACAGAGCTTCCGACACTATTTGCACCTGGGCGAACCCACTCGACACCAAGGGTGAGCCGATCAGTCGGCGCTGAACTTTCTGGGGTAGCAATATCAATATGCGGCATTCAGTGCTCCGTTCTTCACGTTGTGATCAATAAAGGTTTGCAATTCTTCGTTGCGTGGCGAGTTGTTACTCTTCGTTACCCGCAAAGCAACCCCCCCCCCCGAGATGACCTCGCCCACTGCTTCCGGGGTGTAAGAGGGGCTTAGGGCCCGCCGATACGGGCCACACCAGGGCGAACCCAGCCAACACCGAGCGCGAGGCGATCCGTTGGCGCTGAACTAACTGGCGAATTAACGTCAATACTTGGCACTTGGTGCTCCTATCGTTTAATTGGCCGATGCGCAAACGGGTACTCACTAAAAGTACGTCACAAACCGCACTTCACCAACGGTTTGCCGGAACTTTCTGCAACAGTTTCGAAAACAACTGGCCCCGGGGCTAACTCCATAGGTCCCTCTTTACCTAGGCCCGGCACCCACCCCGGGGCCTTGAACCTGCTAGAACAGTCATCTGCCGACCTTAAACCTTCTCGAACCGTCATTCCTGGGCCGATTTTTGACGGTTTCAGCAGGTGGAAGGATCGGGCGCCTGCTCGCCGATGCTGGTATGTCAGGTCGCAACTTGGACCGTGAGCCACGAAGGATCCCTCCCCTAGGCGTTGGCAGAACCACCTGGGACTCAACTGCGCCAGGTGGTACCACTACTTACGACGAGCGCCCATCCGCCACTAATGGATGCTCCACCTTGAAGAACCGGCGCCAGGTTTGAGCGACCAATTCGGGGTGCTCCATTTGCGCCGCATGCCCGGAGTCGGGCAACACCATGACATGGGCAGCACGAAAATGCCGGGTGATGCGATGGGCCGCCTGTGAATCTACTAAAGGATCCTTCTTGCCGTAGACAACCAAAGTCTCACATTGCACGCGCTCAGCTAACTTCCAGGGTCGGTCAGGGCCGACATCAACGAAGGTGCGAAGTAGGCCGCGTAATGAACGCAAAAATGCATCGCCAGCGTAGGTGAGGTGATCGCGATTACGAGCCTCGTCGATGGCTTCATCCACTCGCTGAGTAGGCAACCGCCCAGGTTCGGCTAAGCAGGTGTTCATGGTGCTTCTTACGCGGGCACCGGCATCGAGTTCAAGATATTTCGTAATCAATTTCTCGCCGAGGCCCGGCAACGCAATGACCGGGAGGTGCACATTGGCCTTGGTCGGACGCATGGCTGGAAGTGCTGGAGAGATCAAGGTCAGCGAGCGCACTAGATCTGGGCGGCGGGCGGCCAGTTGCAACGCCACCGCGCCACCGAGTGAGTTACCGAAGATGTGCACCGGAGCTTGCAGCTCATGTTCGATGAATTCAATTACAGAGGCCGCGTGGCCGGCCGGACTCATGTCACCGTTACGTGGCGGTGGCGACTGTCCGAAGCCGCCAAGGTCGACGGCCCAACCATCGACTTCGGTGCGGAGGTCTTCCATTAAGTCAGTCCAGTTAAGCGAGGACCCACCCAGCCCATGGATAAATACCGCGGCCGGCGCCCCTGCGGTTAGTGCCGGGGCATGGCGCACCGACATCGAGCAGGATGACAGCCAGAACTCAGCTACGGGCCAAGGGGCAATTAGTTGATCCACATGGGACAGATTACCCCGACTCCGTCAAGGGGGAAACCGTCAGGTTACTCGAGAGTAGGATTTAGGGGTGACCATCACCGGAGCCAAGCCAAGTGGGCGCCTGCCCAAATCTGAGCGCCGGACCCAGGTGTTGTCTTCAGCCCTTGAGGTGTTCGTCGACGCCGGGTATCACGCCACAGGCATGGACGACATCGCCGAGCGCGCCGGGGTGTCCAAGCCGGTGCTCTATCAGCACTTCACGAGTAAATTAGACCTTTATCTCGCGCTTTTAGATGCCGGAATCGATGAGCTTCACGCCTCCTACACCGCGGGCCTGCGTTCTACTTCCGATAATAAAGTCCGAGTGCAGCGCACGGTACAGGCCTACTTCGAATTTGTTGAAGACCCTCAAGGTGCTTACCGGCTGGTATTCGAAAGTGACCTGATAAACGAGCCGGCGGTGCGCGAGCGCGTTGATCAAGCCGACCTAGCAGTTGCGCAGGCAATCGCTCATATCATCACCGAAGACACCGGTTTGAGCCCGCAACAGGCACTCTTGCTCGGCTCAGGCATGCTCGGAATGTCGCAGGTGGCAGCTCGCCGCTGGTTACGCCACGCGCGAACTGACATCAGCCGCGAAGAAGCCGCCGAGCTCATCGCTTCCCTTGGTTGGCGCGGCATTAGTGGATTCCCGCTATCGCACCCACCCGAGGAACAAACCTCGCCGTCTTGACACGATGACCACCAGAGATGACTATCAGCAGCACAACTACTGGCAGCACGACTCTTAGCAGCACAGCTAATGTTGTTAAACACTTGACAGGAGGACCGGCCGTGGAGGTCAAGATTGGTGTCCAAGACACCGCGCGTGAAATTTCACTCGAAAGTTCACAGGAACCAGCCGACATCATCAAAGCGGTTGAAGCTGCTATCACAAAAGGCGGCCTACTCTCGTTGACTGATGATCGAGGCCGAACGATCTTGGTGCCCGCGACGAAGATTGCCTACGTCGAGGTAGGCGCAGAAGCTACTCGCCGCGTTGGGTTTGGCAGTACGTCGTAACCCTTGCCGCGCAAGAGTTACGCAGCTAGGCCGAGAGCGGCCATGCGCTTGGTGTGATTTTCGGTTAGGCGCGCAAGCATGCGGCCGATCTCGGCTAGGTCAGCACCCGGGCGATCCACTCCGCCAACTAGCAAACTTGATAAAGCATCGCGCTCAGCGGCGACACGTTGAGCCTGCGATAAGGCCTCACCGACTAAGCGCCTGCCCCACAACGCAAGTCGCCCGCCAATACGCGGATCAGCGACTATTGCCGCACGCACTCGATCGACCGCAAATGCCGAGTGACCCATCTCCTCGCACACACTAAGTACTAGGGCATTTGTTTCAGGGTCAAGATATTTGGCGATCTCGACATAGAAGTCAAGGGCGATACCGTCACCTACATAGGCCTTAACCAAGCCCTCAAGCCAATCATTTGGTGCCGTATGCGCATGGAACTCTTCAAGTGGCTGTCGAAATGGTGCAATCGCAACTTCGGGTGAGACACCAAGCTCAATTAGCCGATCACGTAATGTTTCGAAGTGCCGATACTCCGCGGTAGCCATGCCAGCAAGTGCCGCCTTGTCATCGACCGTAGGGGCCATTACGGCATCAGCGGCGATCCGCTCAAAAGCGGTGAGTGCGCCGTATGCCAAGACAGCGAGCAGATCGACAACAGCCGCCCGATACTCCGGGTCGGTGTCCAATGTCTTAATCGAAGGCTGATCCATGGTGGTGAGAGGTTAGCGAAGGGCCAATGGGTAGACTCAAGGGAGTGACTACTTCCCCGGTCGACCCAACCTCGGCTCCCACCTTCGTGGAGCTCGGCACCGATCCCAAAATCGCCGAAGCCCTCGCCGCTGACGGCATTGAACGCGCCTTCCCTATCCAGCAAATGTGCATCCCACTGGCCCTTGAGGGCAAGGACTTAATCGGTCAAGCCAAGACCGGCACCGGAAAAACCCTCGGATTTGGTATCCCGCTGCTCCAGCGCGTCGACCTCGAAGGCGACCGCAGCGTGCCGCAGGCACTCGTGGTGTGCCCCACCCGCGAACTCGGCCTTCAGGTGGCAACCGACTTGGAGCGAGCCGGCCGCCTAAAAGGCATCAAAGTTCTCGCTATTTATGGCGGGCGCGCTTATGAACCGCAGATTGACGCCCTCCATAAAGGCATTGACGTTGTAGTTGGCACCCCGGGGCGGCTAATTGACTTAGTAAACAGGCGCGACCTCATACTCACCGGGATTCGCACCTTGGTACTTGACGAAGCAGATGAAATGCTCGATATGGGTTTCTTACCCGACGTCGAGCGCATAGTCTCTGAAATCCCCGCGAAACGGCAAACAATGCTGTTCTCCGCAACCATGCCCGGCCAGATTGTTAATCTCGCCCGCCGCTACATGACCCAGCCGATCCATCTGCGCGCGAGCGAGCCCGGCGACGACAGTGCCATTGTCGACACCATCGAGCAGCACGTTTGGCGTGCGCACCCGATGGACAAGATCGAAATCCTCGCGCGCATCTTGCAGGCCGATAATCGCGGCCTGGTGATGATCTTCACCCGCACCAAGCGCAAGGCCCAGCGAATCTGTGACGACCTAACCGAGCGCGGTTTTGCAGTTGGCACCGTGCACGGCGATCTGGGTCAAGGCGCACGTGAACAGGCTCTTCGCGCATTTCGCAATGGCAAGGTTGATGTGCTCGTAGCGACCGATGTCGCCGCTCGCGGCATTGACGTTGACGGCGTGACCCATGTCATCAACTACGAATGCCCCGACGATGAGAAAACCTATCTGCACCGAATTGGTCGCACCGGCCGAGCAGGTGCCTCCGGTGTTGCTGTCACCTTGGTCGACTGGGAGGACATCGCGCGCTGGCAGATGATTGATCGGGCACTAAAACTACCTTTCAAGGATCCGATCGAGACTTACTCATCGAGTGACCACATCTACACCGGCCTAGGGATCCCAGCCGGTACCACGGGCCAACTCCCCAAAGCCGGACGCACGCGCGAGGGCCTAGCCGCTGAAGGGGTCGAAGACCTCGGGGAGACCGGCAAGAAAAAGCCAAAGCTTGATGACCGAGGCCACTCACCTGGCAAGAGCCACCGCCCAGATAAGGCAAAGGGCGATAAGCCAAGGGGCGATAAGCCCAAGAATGACCGGCACCGGGCACAAAAGCCGGCCGCCGCTAAGCCGGCCGCAGACCGACCCCAGCGGCCCAGGCAGCGAACCCGTGGCGGGAAACCCGCTACCGAGGTTTAACTACGATCAAATGCGGGTATGCCATGGCCGTGACACACAGTTGGACGCTCCCCGCGGATACCACCGCGGCCGCCGCCGGCCGCGATTTTGTCCGATCCGCCCTTGCTGAATACGTTAATTCCAACGACACCGCCGATACCGCCGAAGTCGCCGCAGCTGTCACCTCAGAGCTTTGCACCAACGCGATCTTGCACGGAAGCCCGCCGCAGTTACTGAAATTCGTGATCGACCGTGAACATCTGCGGATTGAAGTTTCTAATTCGAATCGGGTGGGCGGAACAGCGCCAAAGTTGGCCACCATGCCAACAAACAGCGACACCGTCGGTGGGCGGGGCTTAAATTTGGTGAACGTGCTGTCAAGTACTTGGGGTGCCGAAGTCAACTCCAGATCAACTACCGTTTGGGCTAATATCTCCCGAACGTGAGCGGCGGGAGTAACCCCCAATCAGTGAGTGCTTCAAGTAGCCCATCACTGGTATCCAGCTCACTTAATTGTTCGAGCGTGAAGAACCCTGCGTCAGTGGCATCGTCGCTGCCAACGGGAGCCTTGGCTTCGACTAATTCACCCAAGAAATCGCGAATGACATAAGTGCCACCACCGGGTGCCTCACGGCGCACGGTGCCGATTTCACGAATCACCGTCATGTCGAGGCCGGTCTCTTCAAGTACCTCGCGAATAACTGCAACTTTATGGCTTTCGCCCGGCTCCACGCGCCCGCCGGGCACTGACCAACGACCAAGTGCTGGCTCTTGGCCTCTTTTGATCAAGAGCAACCTGCCGGCGTCATCAAAAACGACGGCGCCAACGCAGGGGATCTCGCTGCTGACGTCCGAAATGCTCACGTGCGGAGTTTGTATTCCTCGAGTAGGCGGCGGGCGATTATCATGCGTTGAATATCGGCGGTGCCTTCACCGATGAGCAACATCGGGGCCTCGCGATATAGGCGCTCGATTTCATATTCCTTCGAGTATCCGTAACCACCATGGATCCGGAAGGAGTCTTCAACAACTTCTTTGCAGTATTCACTGGCTAGGTACTTCGCCATGCCGGACTCAAGATCATTGCGCTCTCCGGAGTCCTTCTTGCGGGCCGCCATCACCATCATCTGATGCGCTGCCTCGACTTTGGTCGCCATGTCAGCGAGTCGAAAGGAGACCGCCTGATGCTCAATGATGGGCTTACCAAAAGTTACCCGCTGCTGGGCGTACTCGATACCGAGTTCGAATGCACGCAGTGCCACCCCGCAGCCACGGGCCGCAACATTGACGCGGCCTACTTCGACGCCGTCCATCATTTGATAGAACCCACGACCAGGCTCACCGCCCAACAGATTGTCCTTCGAAACACGGACGCCGTCCATAATCAATTCGGTGGTGTCAACGCCTTTGTAGCCCATTTTCTCGATCTTGCCAGGAATCGTTAGCCCCGGAATTACTTCACCAAACCCAGACGGCTTCTCAATCAAGAAAGTTGACATCTTCCTGTAGACGCTGGCATCGGCTGCCACATCGGCATCATTTCGCACAAGCACCGCAACCAATGTTGATGAACCCCCATTGGTGAGCCACATCTTCTGGCCGGTGAGTACATAGTCATCGCCGTCCTTGACCGCCTTGCTGGTGATAGCGGCCACATCAGAACCACAACCTGGCTCACTCATTGAGAACGCGCCGCGCACCTCACCTGTTGCCATGCGCGGTAAGTAGTACTGCTTTTGCTGCTCGGTACCGTGATGCATGAGCATGTAAGCCACGATGAAGTGCGTGTTGATGACGCCGCTGACACTCATCCATCCGCGGGCAATTTCCTCGACAACAAGTGCGTAAGTGAGCAGGGACTCACCCAGGCCCCCATACTCCTCAGGGATCATCAGCCCAAAGACGCCAAGCTCTTTGAGCCCATTGACGATATCGGTCGGGTACTCATCATTATGCTCTAGATATGTTGCATTAGGCAGGATTTCCTTGTCAACGAAATCCCGAATCGCCGCAATGATGTCGCTCTGAATCTCAGTGAGACCCTCGGTTTCAGCTAGCTTCTTCATTTGAATCCTCTACTCCGGTGGGGTGAAAGTCTGGGTGCGCGCCATACCAGCAGCGCGACCTTTAGCTGAAACAACCAGGGCCATCTTGCGCGAAGCTTCATCGATCATTTCGTCACCCAGCATCGCCGCGCCTTTCGCGCCACCAGCGGCCGAGGTGTAGTAGTCGTACGCGTCAAGAATCATTTCGGCTTTGTCATAGTCATCTTGGCGCGGTGAGAAGATCTCATTTGCGGCATCTAACTGGCCCGGATGCAGGACCCACTTGCCGTCGAAGCCCAGGGCCGCAGCCCGGCCAGCAACCCGGCGGAAGCCGTCAACATCTTTAATTTGCAGATAAGGCCCATCAATGGCCTGCTTGTCGAAGGCTCGTGCCGCCATCAGAATTCGCATCAGGATGTAGTGGTACGCATCGCCTACGTCATAACCGGGTGGCTGCTCACCCACCACAAGTGACTTCATATTGATACTCGCCATAAAATCTGCAGGGCCAAAGATGATGGTTTCGACCCGTGGACTCGCCTGCGCGATGGCATCGACATTGATCAGGCCGAGTGCGTTCTCAATCTGAGCTTCGATCCCGATACGGCCAACCTCAAAGCCGTTGGACTTTTCAATTTGGGTAAGCAGTAGGTCAAGGGCTACTACCTGATCGGCCGTCTGAACTTTAGGAAGCATTATGCAATCAAGGTTCGGGCCGGCCCCTTCAACAACTTCGACCACGTCTTGATAAGTCCACTGCGTTGTCCAGTCATTAACCCGCACCGAACGAACCTTGCCCTCATAGCCGCCTTCATTAAGGGCAGCCACAATGTTCTTGCGCGCCTCTGGCTTGGCGATCGGGGCGACGGCGTCCTCGATATCCATGAAGATTTGATCCGCAGCCAAGCCCCGGGCTTTATCGAGCATCTTGGGGCTACTACCGGGCACCGCAAGATTTGAGCGACGCGAACGGAGCACTCTTGGGCTCGTCATTGGGCCTCCTTAAGGCATACAGATCGTATCGACACTTTCATGCCCGTGCCTAACCGAAAACTAGATTGGCGGGCTCTCTGTGGCCTCTTTCACACGGCTAGACCTAATCACCATAACTAAGCCGGCGAACATCAAAGCAGCCGCCGGGATAATGCCAAGTGGCGGGATCTGGCCCAGCCACACCGCTGCCACCAAGGTAGATCCCGGCATTTCAAAGAGAATTGCCAGCGAGACCACCGTCGCCGAAGTAGTCGATAGCACTTTGTTGATGAGGGTATGGCCGAGTAATTGCGCGCCGGCTGTTAAAGCCAAGATGAGTAACCAATCTCGCAGGCTAAAGCCCACCAACGGCACCCTGAGCACCAAGCACATGACCACGAGCAGTGCCCCGGCACTCGCATAAACCCCAAATGTCGTTACCGAAGTCGAGACACTCTGACGAGCCTGCTCGGCCACCGTCACATATGCGGCCGCGAGCATGCCGCCGAGTAACGCCAGTCCATCACCAATAAGGTGCGTCGGGTCGACCGTAAAGTCGATTCCGGTCAAGATCAAGATCCCAATTAGTGCAACCACGATGCCGAACCAGGCCTGCCCGGGGATGTGGACTCCGCGCAGTCGCGCCAAGAGTGCCGCCCAGATCGGCTGGGTTGCCACCAGCGCCGTTGACGAGGCGACCGTGGTGAACCGCAGCGACGGGATCCACGCGGCAAAGTGCGCGCCGAGTAAAAGCCCGGAGAGAATCATGAGCTTGACTTCGCGCCGGCTCAGTCGCCGCAGTGCATGACGCTGGCGGAGCATGACCCAAACCCCGGTAGCCCCCGAACCCAAGAAGCAGCGCCAGAAGGCAATTGCCAGCGCCGGCGCAGCGAGAACCGTGATGATCGGCCCTGAGGTTGAGATAAAAACGATGGCAACGCCCAGCCAGGCGAGGTCGACCGCGGGGGGCCGGCCGAGGCTAGTTGACGGCTGCGGGGCTGTGGACACGCCAGCGACGGTAGCCTTCGGTCGTGACGACCAGCACCGCGACCCGTGTTTTCTTGGCCCGCTTGGCCGGTATTGGGGTATTCGACCCCAATGGCGACCAACTGGGCAAGGTCCGCGATGCCATCGTCGTGCTCCGTAGCGGCAATAACCCACCCAGGCTTACCGGCCTAGTTGTTGAGGTACAGCCGCGTAGGCGCATCTTCGTCCCGATGACCAAAGTCACCAATATTGATACCGGCCAAATCATCGTTACCGGTACCGTGAATCTGCGCCGCTTTGAACAGCGGCCGAATGAAACACTCGTCACCGCCGAAATCCTCGACCGAACCGTTGAGCTAATCGCAATCGGTGAGCAAGTTTCAGTACTCGACATGGCCGTTGAGCAAAATCGCGCACAGGATTGGATAGTGTCGCAGCTTTTCGTGCGAAAAGGTGGGCACGGATTTCGCCGCCGCGGTGAACGCTTCATTGTTCAATGGGCAGAGATCCACGGCCTCTCACTACCAATTGCGGATCAGCCGGCAGAACTGCTGCTGGCAAGTCTTGAGACTCTTCCCGCCGCCGATATCGCAGCGGTGCTCCATGACTTGACTCCAAAACGGCGACTCGAAGTCGCACGCGAATTGGACGATGAACGACTTGCTGATGTCTTGGAAGAATTACCCGAAGACGATCAGGTTGAGATCTTGCAGATGCTTGAGGCTGAGCGCGCGGCTGACGTTCTGGAGGAAATGGACCCCGACGATGCCGCCGACCTAATTTCTGGGCTACCAAAAGCCCAAGCCGAAGACCTCCTCGAGCGCATGGAGCCTGATGAAGCCGAGGATATTCGCCGGCTTTTGACCTATGACGATTTCTCCGCGGGCGGCATGATGACGACTGAACCGGTGGTGTTGCCAGCCGATGCCACCGTTGCTGATGCACTGGCCCACATCCGCAATGCTGATCTTTCACCGGCACTTGCCTCGCAGGTTTATGTTACCCGCTCCCCCACTGAAACCCCAACCGGTAAGTACTTGGGTGCCTGCCATTTCCAGCGGTTGCTGCGCGAGCCACCAGCAACAATGATTTCGTCAATCGTCGACACCACGTTGGTGCCTATTGGCCCAAATGTGAACCTCGCCGATGTGGCTCGCACTTTTGCGGCCTATAACTTGGTCGCCCTACCCGTTGTCGACGAAAACAACCGACTCCTAGGTGCAGTAACAGTTGATGACGTTATCGACCATATGCTGCCCGGTGATTGGCGCGAGAAGGAAATTCACGGGGGTGATCACCTTGGCTAACTCAGCACCGCGCCGTCAGTCACGCTTGGATCAACCACTCGAGCGTGGGTTACACCTGCGGGACTCCTACGATCCCGAGCTCTTTGGCCGACTTTCCGAGCGCGTAGCTAGGCGCATCGGGTCATGGGCATTTATCGCCTGGATGACCGCCGTTGTCGTGGGCTGGGTAGCCTGGAACTCATTGGCACCGCTCGAGTGGCGCGTTGACCCTTTCCCGTTCATTTTCTTGACTTTGTTGCTGTCGCTCCAAGCCTCATATGCAGCCCCGTTGATCTTGCTCGCCCAATATCGACAGGCAGACCGCGATCGAGTGCAATATCAAGAGGATCGCGCCAAAACCGAGCGGTTACTGGCTGATACCGACTACTTAGCCCGCGAGATTGCGGAACTGCGCCTAGCAATCGGGGAAGTCGCGACTCGCGATTATGTCCATGGTGAGATTCGCGACCTGCTAGCAGACTTAACCCAAAAACTCGATGAGGCAAATGCGCAGTCAGAGGACTCTAGATAGTCTGTCGGTATGAGCGTTGACCTAGCAGCAGTTCACCTTGCCCTTGCAGATGTTAAAGATCCCGAGATAAATCGCCCAATAACCGAAATTGGGATGCTCAAGGGCGTCGAGTGTTCGAAGAAGGGCGTCGTCACCGTCACTGTGTGGTTGACCATCAAGGGATGCCCCATGCGCGACACCATCACCGAGCGAGTAACAAATGCGGTAAAGCCCATCCCCGGAGTAACCGGCGTCAATGTGGTACTCGATGTCATGGGCGACGAGCAGCGCGCCGATCTAAAGAAACTGCTACGCGGTCACGATGCCCGTGAAATCCAATTCACCCAAGCCGGATCACTTACTCGGATTTATGCAATCGCATCCGGGAAGGGAGGCGTCGGTAAGTCATCGGTCACCGCGAACCTCGCCGTTGCTATGGCCGACATGGGCCTGGCGGTCGGACTCGTTGATGCTGACATGTATGGCCATTCAATCCCGCGCATGCTCGGCACTACAGCACAGCCAAATATGGTCGAAGGCATGATCATGCCGCCGATGGCTTTTGGGGTGCGCCTCATTTCTATGCTTGCTTTCAAGCCGGGTGGGGTGACCCAGCCGGTTGCTTTCCGCGGGCCCATGTTGCACCGCGCCTTAGAACAATTCTTGTCGGATGTGTGGTGGGGAGATCTAGATGTCCTACTCCTTGATCTGCCACCGGGCACCGGCGATATCGCGATCTCCACCGCACAGTTACTGCCCGACGCTGAAATAGTGGTAGTTACCACCCCGCAGCCCGCAGCCGCTGACGTGGCGGTACGCGCCGGCACCCTCGCCGAACAAACTAAGCAACAAGTTGCCGGGGTGATCGAGAATATGAGCGGTTTCCCGTGCCCGCACTGTGGCGAACCACTTGACCTGTTCGGTATGGGCGGTGGCGCGTTGGTCGCGGAGCAACTATCGGAAGTTTTCGGCAAACCAGTACCGCTACTTGGCAAAATCCCGTTCGATGTGGCGCTGCGCGAAGGCGGTGACGCTGGTAATCCGTTGGTGCTCAGCCAACCTGATGCACCTGCCTCACTGGCACTGCGCGAAATAGCCCGCAACCTGGGCATGAAACCTCGGGGCCTGGCCGGGATGAACTTAAGCCTGACTCCAGCAAAGGCCTAGGTGGCGTCGGGGTCGAATACTGGTCGGGGCGCTTGCCCAGCTTCACTAGCAGTTTTTGTCGGCTTCACTTCGTCTGGTTCGTCATCATTAAATAATCCGGCCACCAATTTACGTGGATGCAGATCACCGAGGCTGCGCACTGAATCCAGGGTCTCGCTCATGTCTAACCCAGCGGAGTCAGCTAGATCTCTCTTCGCCCCCGTTGCCATCTCCCGGAGTTGGCGCGCGAGGCGGCCCGCGTCAGCAGCGGCTTTAGGCAAACGCTCCGGCCCGAAAATCAGCAGGCCCAGGACGGCCAAAATCATGATCTCGCCAATGCCAATATCGAACATGGTTGAAGCGTACCCGCTTAACTAACTTCGGCGGAGCCCAATTCGATAGTTACTTCTCGGGTCACCCCACCCCGAGTAAAACTAAGTAGCACCGGGTCACCCGGGGCATACTCACGAATTGCAACCACTAGTTCGGTTGAGTCATTGATAACCCGATCGCCGAGTTTGATAATAATGTCGCCCTTAAGCAAGCCAGCGTCCTCTGATGGTCCACCTTGGTTAACCTCACCAACCTTGGCTCCGTCATCGGTGTAACTCAAATCCAATGTGACACCTATTACGGGGGTACTCGCGGAGCCCGTGGCAATGATCTCCTCGGCGATGCGTTTGGCGGAGTTCACCGGGATTGCAAACCCAAGCCCGATGCTGCCACCTTCACCGCCACTTATCAGTGTGGCGATCGCGGAGTTGACCCCGATTACGCGGCCGGCCGCATCGAGCAGTGGCCCGCCCGAGTTACCCGGGTTGATGGCTGCGTCGGTCTGGATTGCATTGATATACGAAACATCGCCCACCATGCCGGTGGTGACCGGGCGATCCACTGCGCTGATGATGCCGTACGTGACTGTGCCATCTAGGCCGAGCGGTGCGCCGATAGCAATTGCGGAGTCACCAACAGCAATATTGGCAGAGTTGCCTAAGGTCATCGGCTGTAGGCCGGACTCATTGACTTTTACAACCGCCAGGTCATAGGCCTCATTGGTACCGACCACTTTGCCTTTTATTTCGGTACCGTCATTTAAGACCACGATGATCTTGCCGTCTTCGCCCGCGAGGTTCACCACATGGTTGTTGGTAAGAATGTAACCATCAGGGCGAATTACAAAACCTGAACCACTACCGGAATCCCCTCCTCCTTCAACGAGGATCGACACAACCGAAGGCAGTACCGCTGACACGATGCCGGCGATCGATTGGTCAGAGCGCGGTGAAGAATCGCCACCGGATTGCACCAATGGCACCACCGCGGCGGAAACTACCGTTTCGCTCACCACCGTGCCATCGTCGACGGCCTGACCTATTAAGTACCCGCTGAGACCAGCAACCAAACCGACAACCAGTGCGGTGATACCGGCAACTAGAACGGTCGAGAAGAATCCCAGGCCGCGCCGTGGTTCACGTCTAGCGGGCACAGGATCCGGGGTCGGATCCGGGGCCAAAACTGGCTGGGTCGTCTCTTGGAACGACTCTTGGACCGGGGGTACCGGCGGGGTCATCGGGTCAATGCTCATGTTCATCTGCTCCTCGTATCTGGGCTAAGGCTAGGCTGCTGGTAATCCAAGGCCAGCGGAGGTGCACCATTACCAGCAACCAGCCCGAAACGATGGGTCAAATGTCAAGACCACCAAATACTGCCTCATGGGCATATGCCGAAGATTGGCTAGTTGAGGACGAACAAGTTCGTGCCGCCCGAAGCCGAGCTGTCGAACTTGGCTGCACGCCGGTAACAAAGTCCACCGCGTCGGTCCTGCGCCTGCTCGCGACGGCAATAAGTGCCCAGACGGTTGTTGAGATCGGCACCGGCACCGGTGTCTCAGCGGCAGCCCTACTGTCGGGCATGACACCAGACGGTATTTTGACCTCGATCGACACCGAAGCCGAAAACCAGAGGGTGGCCCGTGAGATCCTCACCGAATTGGGCTATGACCATGTGCGCGCCCGGTTGATCGCCGGCCGAGCCTTGGAAGTACTCCCTCGACTTGCCGATCAGGCCTATGACCTGGTTTTCGTCGATGGTGATAAGGCTGAATACCCGGCGATCTTCCAACAAGCCAGGCGCCTGCTACGTGTTGGTGGAATTTTGGCCTTTGATAACGTGCTATCCAACGGCGCCGTGGCCGACCCCGGTCAGCGCGATGCCGAAACAGCCGCCCTACGTGATGTGGCCCATGCCCTTCGTGATGACGAGCATTGGGTGCCGGCCTTGATGACCATTGGTGATGGCTTACTGGCCGCCGTACTGCGCGGCGAGGGCGACTAGCGCCACTTATAAAAATATCGAGGTGACAACCCCGGTGGGATGTCACCTCGATATTAAGAAACTTTGGCTTTTGCCCTAGGCGAAAACCGCCAATAGTTTGTCGCCTAGCTCGCGGGCTTCGTCGGCCTTGAGTTCGACGACGAGTCGACCGCCGCCTTCGAGTGGGACGCGCATCACATAACTGCGCGCCTCCTTGGTTACCTCGAGGGGACCATCACCCGTCCGTGGCTTCATCGCTGCCATGTAGACCCCTTTCTCATTGGGACATTATCGCTGGTCTATCCCCGGGGTGACGTGTTGGGGTTGCCCTAGCGGGGCAGGACCCCACCCTCGACTAGGCGCCCAAAGGCCATCAGGGAGCGCCTGACCCCACTGAGGAACGCAGGGCGGGCCAGTGGCCAGCCCAGTTGGCCGATCCAGCCCAAGGGCAGGTCTAGATCCTCGCTCCAGATGAATCTCGAACGCCCACCCGGTAGGGCGACCACCTCCATGATGCCTGTACCGCGAACCACCTTGCCGGTATGGAGCACATCAACCCGGTAAGGGGCATCCCAGCGGGTGATCGTCATGGTGTCGAGGAAGCCTGCCGGGCCCAGACCGGTAAATGCTGAAAGCTCCGAGCCGACACTGGCGCCATCGCCTTTGGTTACTTCGACGCGCGTACCGAGCATCCATCGACCCTGTTCGGACCACTGGCTAAATGCCACAAACACTGCCGATACCGGGGCATTTATTACGACGTCGAGGGCAACGTGCACCGACCTTTTCAACGGTCACTCAGCTTAGCTACCTGTGCCTGCAATTCCTCGATCACTTGATCGACTTCGTCCATTCGGTATCCGCGCACCACTACATCGAATGCTGGATTGCCAAATTTCATATCCGGACGAGCATCGCGCACCGGTTCGGGGAGTTCACCAAGTCGGCCGGTCGCCAATACGCCAATTAAGGCAATGACTGCAACCGCCAAAAGCACAAAGATGAAAGTCATGCCTCTATCCCACCACGGGACGGAAGCTGGCGCACCGCGGCAGCCAATTTTTCGGCGATTAGATCTAGGGCCTGCTCTACCTCGGTGGTCCAGGCCAACTCAGCCACGGCCTCACCTCGCACAAAACCCTGCTGCTGCCAATGCTCCACTTGCTCACGAAGTAGCGCGAAGTCACCCCACGGGTCTAGGCCCACAACCGGCTTGTCATGCATTCCAAGGCAGCGAGCGGTCCAGACCTCCATTAGTTCTTCTAAGGTACCAATTCCTCCCGGCAAGGCTAAGAAGGCTTCAGCGCGGTCGTCCATGATCCCTTTGCGTGCCCGCATGTCATCGGTGATTATTAATTCGTCGGCGTCGCGGTCTGCAACTTCCATATCAACGAGCGCTTGCGGGATCACCCCGACGGTGTGGCCACCGGCCTTTCGAACCGCCCGCGCCACCGCCCCCATCATCGATACCGAGCCACCACCAGAGACAAGTTGCCAGCCGCGTCTTGCAATCGCGGTACCGACCTCATCGGCAAGTGCCAGGTAGCGCTCATCGATCCCCGAACTCGAGGCGCAATAGACGCAGATTGTGGGCACGGCCCCAACCCTAGCCGCTCGATTTGGTGCCAATTGACTTCAATTAAATCTTCAACTATATTAGTAGAACATTCAACTAAACTCTAACTCTTATAGGAGACCCATGAGTAATCTTTCGCCAGCCACTGGCACCTGGATCATCGATCCTTTCCACACCACCATCGGCTTTTGGGTGCGCCACGCGATGGTCGCCAAAGTCCGCGGTAACTTCGGCACCTACTCAGGCTCGTTCACAATTGACGGTGACAACCTCTCCGCTTCGCGCGCTGAACTCACGATTGAGGCCGCCAGCATCAACACCAACTCTGCCGACCGCGATGCCCATTTGGCATCCGCGGACTTCTTAGACGCTGAGAATTTCCCCACTCTCACTTTTGTCTCAACCGCTGTTGCCGCCAAGGGCGACGAGATCTTGGTGACCGGTGACCTAACAATTCATGGAGTGACTAAGTCGGTCGAAGTGAAGTATGAATTTGTCGGCGCCAGCACCGATCCTTACGGAACCAATAAGGTCGGTTTCGAAGGCACCGCGAAAATCAGCCGTAAGGATTTCGGCTTAGTCTGGAATGCAGCGCTCGAGACCGGTGGCGTCTTGGTCGGCGATGAAATCCACTTAACCTTCGACGTCGAAGCCAATAAGCAGTAGCAGGACCACCTAGGCCAGCCAGGTACGCAACTGTAACTCGCAGGCCCGCAGTTGCTCAAGTGGTACATGCTCGTCAGCACTATGTGCAAGTGATGGGTCCCCCGGTCCAAAATTTAGGGCCGGGGTACCCATCGCCGAAAACCGGGCGACATCAGTCCAGCCGAACTTGGGCGCCGGGGCTTGCCCAACCGCGGCAACAAACTCCGCAGCAGCCGGGCGATCAAGCCCAGGCCAGGCGCCCGCAGCCAGATCAACAACAACCACGTCGTAGCCCTCAAAAACTTTCTCAACATGAGCCTTAGCCTCAGCAGTTGAGCGATCCGGCGCGAACCGATAGTTCACGGTCACTACACAACTATCGGGGATCACATTTCCCGCTATACCGGCGTTGATCGCAACGGCATTTAGCCCCTCGCGATACTCCAGGCCGTCGACGATCGGCCGCCTGGGCACATAAGAACCAAGTATCTGAAGCACATCCACGGCTGAGTGGACGGCGTTTTCACCGAGCCAAGAGCGGGCACTATGTGCTCGCACACCGTTAACACTGATCTCGGCGCGCAAGGTGCCTTGGCATCCGGCTTCGATAGCAGCATTAGACGGCTCCAGCAAAATTGCGAGGTCGGCCTCTAAGAGGTGCGGTTGCTGATCAGCAAGTTTCTGCAACCCGTTAAATTCTCCTGCGACTTCCTCGCACTCATAAAAGATGTAGGTAACATCGCGGTTAGGGGTGGCAAGAGTCGCCGCTAGGCGAAGCGCAACTGCCACCCCGCCCTTCATGTCACATGAACCCAAGCCGTAAAGCCGGTCACCTACGAAGTGATGCGGAATATTGTCAGCAGCTGGCACGGTGTCGAGATGACCGCCAATCAGCACCCGCTCCGAATGACCCAGTTGGGTTTGGGCCACGATGGTGTTACCAAAGCGCTGAACCAATAGGTGCCCGCAGCCCGCTAAGGCGGCGTGCACCAAATCCGCCAACTGCGCTTCCTGGTGCGACTGGCTCGGGACATCGATCAAGGCAGCCGTAAGGGCTACAACATCTGTCGATAGGTCCAAGGTTCGATCAGCGATGGCCACATGGATACGGTAGTGCGATGAGCACTCATCCTGAATTAACCCCGGTGACCGGCCCCGCCTCGGCCATCGGCCTCGCGACCATAGCTGGCGATGTTGTGCTGGACGTTTGGTATCCAGCCCCAACACTCGGTGCCATCCCAAAGGATGTCCCTGATATCAGTAGCGGCATCAATTCAACCGAAACCATCAGCGCTCAGGTCCGCAGCATTTCCACAACTATCCCCGATCTGTCGGCGCCCCCAACCGACACAGCGGACGCCTACCTACGCCTTCACCTGCTCTCGCATCGGATTGTGCGACCGCGCACCATCAACCTTGATGGGATATTCGGGTTGCTGCCCATCGTCGCCTGGACTGACTCTGGCCCCGTGCCCCTTGATCGACTCACCGAGGTGCGCCTTCGTGCTCGGTCAAAAGGCCATCACCTAACCGTGTTCGGAGTCGACCGATTCCCGCGGATGGTCGATTACGTAGTACCAAGTGGCGTGCGCATCGCCGACGCCGATCGAGTTCGCCTAGGTGCCCACTTGGCTTCGGGCACCGTGGTGATGCACGAGGGCTTCGTCAATTTCAATGCCGGCACTCTTGGCACCTCAATGGTCGAAGGCCGCATCTCTGCCGGCGTGGTCGTCGATGACGGCTCTGACATTGGTGGCGGGGCCTCCATCATGGGCACCTTGTCCGGTGGCGGCAAGGAAGTTGTCAGCATTGGCAAAGGCTGCTTAATAGGTGCTAACGCCGGAGTCGGATTGTCCTTGGGCGCAAATTGTGTTGTCGAAGCTGGCCTTTACGTAACCGCCGGCTCCAAAGTGACCTTGCCGGACGGCAGTGTCGCAAAAGCTAGTGAAGTGTCTGGTGCCGATGACCTACTGTTTCGACGTAACTCCCAAAGCGGTGCAATCGAAGTTGTCATGCGCACCGGCACCTGGGGCGGGCTGAACACCGCATTGCACGCCACCGATTAATTCCCAATCAAAACCGGCAGTGTCACGGTGCGTGAAACCATTAAAGAGCATCTTCAGCCTAGGCCGGTTGAGCTCTCCCGCGACAGCATCTGGCCATCATTGGCTCTAATCACCTGACGCTGCGCTAGCGGGGCTAGTAGTTGCACATCGACCCAAACCTGAGAGGCGCTGAGCCCGACCGCCGGGCAACTGATATTGCGAGGCGAGGTCACCGATGCACCCACATACACCGCTGCTGCATCCTCAGACTGAGCGATATCAACCACATCGTCGGCGCACAGGCCTTCAGCGGGTAAGGCAACCGATATTTGCACGACCGT
This sequence comes from Bifidobacterium breve, assembly GCA_945870085.1. Classification (GTDB taxonomy): domain Bacteria; phylum Actinomycetota; class Actinomycetes; order S36-B12; family S36-B12. The sequence continues at coordinate 23,491 of CAMBQX010000004.1, forward strand.
GTCGACAATCGTGGGCCGAAAAGCCAACGGCTCCAAATTTTCGGTCACCAAGCCAAGTTGGCGAAGTGGGCCGGACGCCGCGAACACCCCAAGGCCAAGAACTACCACCCCTGCCAAAATCACCAACCCCAGCAGCCACCAAATGATTACCGGATTACGTTTGCGGGGCGCATCAAACTCCCGGATACCCGGAATTAGGGGCCCGCTCATGATGGTGGCCCCTCCTTCCGGTACCTGGACTAGACCCTAATTATTCCGCGACGGTTCCGGCTGCTTCGATCGGTGGGGAATCGGGCAATTCGGTCTTCGGAGTAGCGGTAAAGGTGAACTCCCGTTCGGCGCCTTCACCGGTGACATCGACGACCACAATTGAACCCTGCGGCATTTCACCGAAGAGCATCTTCTCACTCATTGGATCTTCAAGGTCACGCTGAATCGTGCGACGCAGTGGGCGGGCACCCATCACCGGGTCATATCCACGCTCTGCGAGCAATGCCTTAGCTCCAAGTGTCAACTCGATTCCCATGTTCATGTCCTGCAGGCGCAGATCCAATGCGGCAACCATGAGATCGACGATCTTGACGATTTCCTCTTGGGTGAGCTGATGGAACACGATGGTGTCGTCGATGCGGTTCAAGAACTCCGGACGGAAGTGCTGCTTGAGTTCTTGTTGCACCTTCGCCTTCATCCGCTCATAAGCGCTTTCGTCGTCATTCTCTGGCGCAAAGCCCAGCAGGACGCCCTTTGACACATCGCGGCTACCTAGGTTGGTAGTCATGATGATGACCGTGTTTTTGAAGTCGATCATGCGGCCCTGCGCATCGGTCAATCGGCCTTCTTCGAGAACCTGCAACAAGGTGTTGAAGATATCCGGATGGGCCTTTTC
>CAMBQX010000005.1 GCA_945870085.1 Bifidobacterium breve
CTCGGCGCATTTTCTAGTGTCGACCGTAATTGCGGCCGGCTGCGTAGCCCTTGTCGTGCGCTCCCGAGATTTAGGTGATCAACCAATTATTTATTTGGTTCGTCCAGAACTTCGAATTCTCACTTGGGCAATAGTTGGCACCGCATTCGCGGTTGTAGTTCTCGGGGTCATCGTGACCGGGAGTGGCCCGCACAGTGGCGACGCAGAGAGCGAGTCGCGGTTTGGATTCGATCCGCGTACCGTCGCTTGGCTCCATGCTGATGTAGTTTTGCTATTTATCGGTCTTATCTTGGCGATGCTGCTGGCCGTCAGGCTAACTAAGGCTCCCCGGCAGTTATTCGTCCTGACACTCACGCTGCTTGCAATTTCGATGGTGCAGGGGGTTATCGGTTACACGCAGTATTTTTCGGGACTCCCCGTCGCACTGGTAACGGTGCACGTGCTCGGCGCGTCACTAGTTTGGGTTACCGCGTTATTGATGCCCGCTGCCATCAGAACCCGTGGACTATCCGATGAACGGGTCGATGGCGACAGCTAAGAAAAGTAGCGCAAGGTAAGTGATTGAGCCATGGAATAGTCGCATTGCAGGCACCAGCACCTCGGTCGAAGGTGCACGAGCAACTCGATAGAGAACCACGGTCTGGAAGATGAACGCGGCACCCAAAACAACGGCGGCGATTGAATAGACCCAGCCCATTGGTGCCACGAGGATTAAGGCCAGGGAGAAAAGCACCATAACCACGGCATAGACGACGATATTGGTGGTGACCGTGGTTACCGGCTTAACAACCGGCAGCATTGGCACACCTGCACGCTCATAGTCGTCTCGGTATTTCATAGCCAGTGGCCAGTAGTGGGGCGGAGTCCAAAAGAAGATGATCATGAACAACACGACCGGTGTCCAAGTTAGTGAACCGGTGACCGCCGACCACGCGATCAGCACCGGCATGCAACCAGCGGCGCCACCCCAAACGATGTTTTGTGAAGTGCGGCGTTTCAATATCATTGTGTAGCCAACCACGTAGAGCAAGATTGCTAGAACGGCCAGCAGGGCTGAGATGAAGTTAGCGAGCCAAACTAGGGCTACTGCACTCCCCAAACCCAAGATGACACCTTGAATGATTCCGGCTCGCACACTTATTGTTCCCATCGCCGCCGGGCGGTGGTCGGTTCGGTGCATCAAGGCGTCAATATCTCTGTCATAGACGCTGTTAAAGGTGTTGGCGGCACCCGCGGCCAAAGTCCCGCCGATCAAAACCGCAACCACGACTTTCAGGGTCGGCAGCCCCTGAGCCGCCAAGAACATTGTCGGGATCGCCGTGGTTAACAGCAACTCAACTATTCGGGGCTTGGTCAGGGCCACATGGGCCATGAATTGCTGAACCCGGTTCAACTTTTCACTAGTGGGTGCAGCCGTCATTTCACACACGATACCGGAATGCCGCGGACAGGCGATCTGATCTTTGGATCACTGCCCTCTGCTGTGTTCTCCATCACTAGGCTTAGGCCATGAGCGAACTGCTGAATTGGGACGCAACTGACGAGGATGCCGTTCGGCATCTACGGGCCTTGGCAATGGACGCCGTCCAGAAGGTAGGCAATGGCCATCCAGGTACGGCAATGAGTTTGGCGCCGGTTGCGTACCTGCTCTTTACCCATATTTTGCGTCACGACCCAAGTGACCCCAATTGGCTGGGGCGGGACCGCTTCGTGCTCTCAGCGGGGCACTCCAGTTTGACCCTTTACTCGCAGTTATTTTTGTCGGGCTACGGCTTAACGATGGACGATCTGCGCGGATTTCGGACTTGGGGCTCGCGTACCCCCGGCCACCCCGAGCACGGCCATACCGCCGGTGTTGAAACTACTACCGGACCACTTGGCCAAGGGCTGTCGACAGCGGTCGGGATGGCCATGGGCGCCAGGTATGAACGCGGCCTATTCGATCCGGATACCGCGCCGGGTAAGAGCCCATTCGACCATCAGGTCTGGGTAATCGCATCTGATGGCGATCTGGAGGAGGGCATCACCTCTGAAGCATCGTCACTTGCGGGTACCCAAGGGCTAAGCAATCTCACTGTGCTCTGGGATGACAACCACATCTCAATTGAGGGTGATACCGCCGTGGCTTTTACTGAGAATGTGGTCGCCCGCTACGCGGCCTACCATTGGGCGACCCACGAGGTGGATCGCAACCAAGATGGCTCAGTTGACGTTGCCCAGCTTTACCATGCAATGCAGGCCGCTGCCGCCGAGAAATCACGCCCCACTTTTATTCGAGTTCGCACCACCATCGGCTGGCCGGCACCGCATGCGCAAAACACCGCGAAAGCACACGGCTCGGCGTTGGGCGCCGATGAAGTCGCTGCCACCAAAGTAGTTCTAGGCCTAGACCCCAACGTGTCCTTTGCTTTCCCCGACGCCTTGGTTGCAAGTGTTCGCGGCAGACTGACCCAGCGGGTGGTGGCCGCGCGCTCTACCTGGGAGGCGAGCTATCAATCGTGGCGAGCGGCGCAACCTGATCGCGCGGCCTTACTTGAGCGATTGCGCGCCGGTGAGTTACCCACCGGATTCGATAATGCTTTCCCCGCATATGAAATTGGCAGTTCGGTCTCCACCCGCAAAGCGTCCGGGGAGGCAATCAATGCGGTTGCTAACGTGATGCCGGAGCTGTGGGGTGGCTCCGCTGACCTCGCCGAATCGAACAACACCACGATCGAAGGCGGCAAGAGTTTCTTGCCAAGTTCTTCGAACGTACCGGATGCTTCACCATACGGGCGCATCATGCATTTTGGCATTCGCGAACACGCGATGGGAGCCATTTTGAATGGAATCTCCCTTGATGGGTTGACACGCGTATTCGGCGGCACCTTCATGGTTTTCAGCGATTACATGCGGGGTGCGGTTCGCCTTGCAGCCCTAATGCAAACTCCAGTAACTTTCGTCTGGACCCACGATTCCATCGGTCTCGGTGAAGATGGTCCTACCCACCAGCCGATCGAGCACCTCTGGTCGCTGCGCGCGATACCTGGGCTCTCAGTAGTAAGGCCCGCCGATGCAAATGAGACTTCAGCTGCCTGGCACACCACCTTGCGTGCGCGCCGTCCGGTGGGCTTGGTCTTGACGCGCCAGAATTTGCCGACTTTGGCGTCAGCAGAACTCGCCCGCACCGGGGTGGCTAGGGGCGCATACATATTGGCCGATTCCAGTAATCCAGTGGTGCTCCTCATGGCAACCGGGTCCGAAGTGCAATTAGCACTACAAGCGCATTTAGTGCTTGCCGCAGACGGAATTTCCTCGCGGGTCATCTCAATGCCATGTTTGGAATGGTTCGACGAACAAGACCAGGCCTATCGCGATAGCGTGCTGCTGCCAATGGTAAAGGCCCGGGTAGCTGTTGAAGCTGGCGCTACTTTGGGCTGGTGGCGGTATGTCGGCGACCGCGGGAAAGTGATCGGCATCGATCACTTTGGGGCGAGTGCTGACCAAGCCGTGCTTTACCACGAGTTCGGTATCACCGCTGAGGCAATCGTTGCCGCTGCTAAATCAAGTCTGGGAGCGTGAGTTAAACCGATGAATGCACTTGAGGCCTTGACTGATCTTGGAGTCTCGATCTGGCTTGATGATCTAGATCGTCACCGTATTACCTCCGGCAACTTGGCCGATTTGATCGAGAACAAATGCGTTAGAGGTGTAACCACTAACCCGGCGATCTTCGATAAGGCAGTTTCAGCGGGGGCTGAGGCCTATGCGGCGCAGATCAGTGAGCTCACCGCTCAAGGCAAAGATGTCGACCAGATCATCCGCAGGTTGACTACCGATGATGTCCGCGCTGCATGTGATCTATTTACCGGGCTTTGGCAGCAATCAGGTGGTGTCGATGGTCGGGTATCAATTGAGGTAGACCCGCGCTTAGCGAATGACACCGCAGCGACAATCATTCAGGCGGCGGAGCTTTGGAGTCAGGTCGCCCGCCCAAACGCTCTTATCAAGATTCCGGCAACCAAGGCCGGCCTCCCCGCGATCACAGAGACAATCGCCAATGGCATCAGCGTTAACGTGACTTTGATCTTCTCGGTTGATCGGTACCTTGAAGTTATTGCGGCCTATGAGGCAGGCCTCGTGCGCGCAAGGGCAGCGGGTCATGACCTCTCAGCTATTCAATCCGTGGCTTCATTTTTCGTCAGCCGGGTCGATGCTGCGGTGGACGCTCAACTAGAGGTGATTGCCACGCCTGCAGCTATCGAACTTAAGGGCGAAGCTGCCATCGCCAATGCCAGGCTCGCCTGGGTTGCTTATGAGGAGGCCCTGGCCACCGCGGGCTGGGCTGAACTCGCCGCCGCCGGTGCCAACCCGCAGCGTCCGCTCTGGGCTTCAACCGGGGTCAAGGACCCACACTACGACGACACCCGTTATGTCATCGATCTTGCGACCGCGGGCTGTGTCAACACCATGCCTGAGGCCACCTTGAACGCTGTTGATCAACATGGCCATGTAATCGGCGACACCGTGCGTGGCACCGGCCCCGCCGCGGCGGCGGTTTGGCAATCCCTCGCCGGTCAAGGCATCAACCAGGGCTCTGTGTGCGACATACTCGAAATTGAAGGGGTGCAGAAGTTCATCGACTCCTGGGAGCAATTGCGTACCACCGTTCAGAATGCGATGCAGGGGTCATAATGCAAGCTGAAATTTTCAATCCATTACGTGATGAACTAGACCATCGACTCCCTAGGGTTGCCGGCCCTTGCGCAATGGTGCTTTTCGGAGTTACCGGCGACCTCGCTACCAAGAAAGTAATGCCGGCCATTTACGACCTGGCCAATCGCGGGCTACTACCACCAGGTTTTGCGCTGGTTGGTTTCGCTCGGCGCGATTGGGCCGATGAGGATTTCGCTCAAATTGTGCACGATGCTGTGCGTGAGCATTCAAGAACCCCATTTCGTGAATCCACCTGGAAACAACTATCAGAAGGTATTCGATTCGTGGCTGGCGACCTAGCCGACCCCGCTGCCTACCAAGAGTTAAGTGCGGCGGTTGCCGAGCTCGATACCACTCGCGGCACCAGGGGTAACCATGCTTTTTACCTTTCTATTCCGCCCGGGTTATTCCCGGTGGTTCTTGAACACCTAAAGGCATCGGGACTCGCGGATAGTCGTGAAGACGCTTGGCGCCGAGTAGTAATTGAAAAGCCATTCGGTCATGACCTAACCAGTGCGACAGCTCTTAATGACCTGGTAGGCGAGGTGTTTCCCGCGGGGTCAGTTTTTCGGATTGACCACTATCTGGGCAAAGAGACCGTTCAGAACATCTTGGCAGTACGCTTTGCTAACGCGATGTACGAGCCGCTATGGAATTCCAACTATGTCGATAATGTGCAGATCACAATGGCCGAGGATATCGGAATTGCCGGGCGCGCCGGCTACTACGACGGTATTGGGGCTGCACGCGATGTAATCCAAAACCACTTATTACAACTCCTCGCACTGACCGCCATGGAGGAGCCACTCTCCTTTACCGCACGTGATGTGCGGCTGGAGAAAGAAAAAGCTTTATCGGCAATCAAATTGCCGAAGCAGATTGATCTCCACACCTCCCGAGGGCAGTACGCCTCCGGCTGGCAGGGCGGAATACCGGTAATAGGTTTCTTGGAAGAGGACGGGATTTCACCCACCTCAATAACTGACACTTACGCAGCGGTTCGCTTAAATGTGGAAAACCGGCGCTGGGCAGGAGTTCCATTTTATCTCCGCACAGGTAAACGGCTTGGGCGTCGAGTCACCGAAGTAGCCGTTGTTTTCAAACGTGCCCCACATCTGCCATTTGCGAGTGCCGCCGTTGAAGAACTCAGCAATAACGCCTTCGTATTTCGTATCCAGCCTGATGAAGGCATCACCGTTAAGTTCGGATCCAAGGTACCGAACACAGCGTCGGTGGAAGTGCGCGATGTAACGATGGATTTTCAATACGGTGATTCATTCGTTGATTCGAGCCCTGAAGCCTACGAGCGCCTGATCCTCGACGTGCTCTTAGGTGATCCACCGCTGTTCCCGCGGCCGCGCGAGGTTGAGTTGGCCTGGACAATCTTGGATCCGGTTCTTGATCGCTGGGCCGAGCAAGGGCAACCCGACCAATACGTCGCAGGTGGGTGGGGGCCGCACTCGGCGGATGAAATGATCAAGCGCGATGGCCGCACTTGGCGGCGGCCATGATCAGACTTGAGGGCACCAGCGGCGGGGCCGTTGCCGCGACCATAAATCAGGAGCGGAACCGCTTGGGCTCCTCGCCCAGCGGAATGGTCCTGACCTTGTTAATCATGGCCACCGAGGAGACGCAGGCCGACGCTACCGCTGCTGCGGTGGCCGCTGCGCGCCTGCATCCAATGCGCATAATCACCATGGTTCCAAGGCCCACCGACCCAAATACCCGCCTAGATGCGGACATCTCGGTCGGGGGTGATGATGGCCCGGGTGAAGTTGCGATTCTGCGGCTGCGAGGCCTGCTTGCCGAACAAGCAAATTCCGTTGCCGTTCCACTGATGCTCTCAGACACCCCGGTGGTCGCCTACTGGCCAGGTGTCGCACCCAAGGTGCCCGCCGATGATCCAATTGGTCGTCACGCGCAGCGGCGCATCACCGATGCAGCCGGTGCCCTTGACCCTTTGCGGGATTTACTAACCCGTCGGCAGGGTTACCAGCCTGGCGATACCGACTTAGCCTGGACCCGCCTTACCCCATGGCGATCAGCTCTCGCTTCGGCACTCGATCAGCCATTCGGGACAATTACCGGTGGAAGTGTTTCCGGTGAGCGGGGCAATCCCAGTGTGCCGCTATTGACTTCTTGGCTGCACCGGCGCCTGGGAGTACCCGTGATTCTCAAAATTGATGACGGTCCCGGGCTCACTGAAGTCACGCTGCTAGCCGGTGCCGATAAAATTTCTATCAGTCGCGAAGACGGCGGGGTCGCAACACTTTGCTGTTCAGGGCAACCAGACACCACCGTGGTGCTGCCCCGTCGCGACCTTGCAGCCCTGCTCTCCGAAGAACTTAGGCGCCTTGACCCCGATTTACCGTATGAAGAAGCAATTGCGGGGGTTAGTGATTCGGATTGCAATTCGTGAATGCTGTTGAGGTCATTCGACACCAAAATGCACAATCCCTTGCTGACGCTGTAGCAGCGCAACTAGTCACCCACATCGTCGAAACTCAATCTGCTGGGGTGCGCCCGCACATTGTTCTAACCGGTGGCGGAATTGGTACCGCTGCCTTGGCGTCAATTGCGAAGGGCCCCGGTCTAAATGCCGTGGATTGGGAGCTTATCGAGATTTGGTGGGGCGATGAGAGGTACTTACCCACCGGAGACCCAGAACGCAATGAAAGCTCTGCTCGCGCCGCATTATTAGATTTCGTGCCTATCCCGCCGAAGAATTTACACGCGATTGCCGGCCCTGATACCACCGCGGACGCCGAAAGCTCAGCTGCGGCTTATGCCGATGAACTCGAACGGTACCGCCGCCCCGAAGACCATGCTCCAGTGCCAAGTTTTGCGGTGATGCTTCTTGGAATCGGCCCCGATGGCCACGTGGCATCGCTGTTTCCGGAGCATCCAGCATTACATGATGACAGGGTGGTCACGGCGGTGCACGGCTCTCCGAAGCCGCCGTCAACGCGCATCACCATGACGCTGCCAACAATCGGCGCAGCGCGCGAGGTCTGGGTCTTAGCAAGTGGCACCGAAAAAGCTGCGGCCATTAGATTGGCACTCGACCCCGCGGCTGGCTTCTTGCAAGTACCGGCCGCTGGTGCCCGGGGCCGCGAGCGCACCCTTTTCCTGATCGACGAGCAAGCCGCCGTGAAATTGCCTCCGGGCCTTGGCCGAACTACCGCCTAGTTGCCGCCTGGTTGCCGCCAAATTGTCGCGAGCCCGCAAACGCTATGGCCGGATTTTCTCCATGGCCTCGGCTAAAATGGTGGCGCCATCTTTATCTGAACGCCGCTCTTTTACATAGGCCAAGTGGGTCTTATATGGCTCGACCTTTGGTGGCAATGGCGGATTGGCCTCATCGGGCCCAGCAGGCAGGCCACACCGTGGACAGTCCCATTCTTCGGGGATCACCGCATCGGTGGCGAAACTGGGCTTTGACTCATGCCCACGGCAGCACCAAAAAGACACCCAGATGCGCGGAGCCGCCTCGCCGCGTTCGGCTTCACCCATTGGGCCCGCACCGACACGGCTACCGCGAATTGCACTGCCACCCGCCACAAGAATTCCCTTCGAAGTTGCGTTAACTACCGGTACGAACAAGTAGCCCAACGGCGATTACGCTCGCCGCCCAGACTAGGCCTAAACCAACGGTCAATCGGTCTAGGTTGCGCTCAGCAACGCTAGACCCGCCAATTGACGAGCTAACGCCCCCGCCGAATAGATCCGAGAGCCCCCCGCCTTTGCCGCGGTGCAGCAAAATTAGGACGATCAGTAAAACGCTGGTGATCACCAAAATTACGGCTAGGGCAATAGTCAGGATGGCAACCATGGCTTGAGGATACGCGGTCGGTTAAGCAGCCGGTTCGGCTGGGTGCAGCCGATACCGAATGATGCCGACAAAGTCATCGGGGTCGATACTCGCCCCACCAACCAGGGCGCCGTCGACATCTGGGTGAGCCATGATCCCCACCACATTGCTCGATTTAATCGACCCGCCGTAGAGAACCCTCACTTCAGCGGCCGGTTGCTTACCCCACTGATCGGCAATCCGGGCCCTAATGGCCGCACAGACCTCCTGAGCGTCCTCCGGGGTGGCGATCTCCCCTGTGCCAATTGCCCAAACCGGTTCATAGGCGATCACGATGGAGGCGACCTGCACGGCGGTTAGCCCCGCCAAGGAACCGTCAAGTTGCTCAAGTACATGGGGTACTGCACTACCGTTTTGCCGCACTTCGAGGTGCTCACCCACACAGACGATCGGAATGATTCCGCTACGCAGGGCGGCCTTCGCTTTGGCGTTAACAATCTCATCGGTTTCACCGTGATATTGACGGCGCTCGCTATGGCCCACGACGGCGAATGAACAGCCCAGTTTCGCCAGCATTGCACCCGATATCTCACCGGTGAAGGCGCCTCCATCCTTAGCTGAAATATCCTGCGAACCGTACAAGAGGTCGTATTTATCGCCGTCAATTAGCGTCTGCACTGAACGAATATCAGTGAATGGTGGGAGCACAACGACATCAACCTCAGCGAAGTCCTGATCATTAAGGGCGTAGGCCAACTTCTGCACCAGGGCGATGGCTTCGAAGTGGTTCATATTCATTTTCCAGTTGCCAGCCATCATTGGCTTGCGGTCTGCCACGATCATTGCCCTTCGTCGAGAACGGTGATCCCAGGCAAGATTTTGCCCTCGAGAAACTCCAAACTGGCACCACCACCGGTGCTGATGTGGCTAAATGCTGACTCATCAAGGCCAAGCATACGAATTGCCGCGGCCGAGTCGCCGCCACCTACGACGCTCATGCCCGGTGAAGACGCGATGGCCTCGGCCACCGCTTTGGTACCGGCCGCGAACGGAGCAAGTTCAAAAACCCCCATCGGTCCGTTCCAGACTACGGTGCCGGCATCGGCGATCTTTTCGGCGAACAGCGCCGCCGACTTTGGCCCGATATCCAGGCCTCGCCAGCCACTTGGTATCAACTCACTGGGAACGCATTCGACTTTTGCATCAGCACTGAAAGTATCCGCTATCACCACATCAATCGGTAGCAGCAACTCAACTCCTGAAACCTTAGCCTGCGCGATAAAGCCTTTGACAATTTCGACCTGATCTGACTCCAGCAGTGAATCCCCGACCTCGTAGCCCAAGGCGGCCAAGAACGTGAAAGCCATTCCGCCGCCAATAAGTAGTCGATCAACGCGCGAAATTAAGTTGCCGATAACGGCGAGCTTGTCACTGACTTTTGAGCCGCCTAGAACAACTACATATGGTCGAACCGGGCTAGCCAACAAGGTGCGGAAAACCTGCGTCTCCGAAACCACCAAACGCCCACCGGCACATGGCAGCAGTCGGGCGATATCGGTGACCGAAGCCTGTTCGCGATGCACCACTCCAAAGCCATCTGAGATATAAATATCACCAAGTGCGGCGAGCTCGCGAGCAAGCTCTTGCCGTTCAGCGACATTCTTGCTCGTTTCACGCGCATCAAACCGAATGTTCTCCAAAATCACCACGGCACCAGGGTTCATCGACGCGATGAGCAATTTGACGGTGGGGCCGGTGATATCGGTACCGAGTGGGACCTTGCAGCCAAGTAGTTCACCTAGCCGGGTCGCCACCGGCGCGAGGCTAAGTTCGGACTGGGCCACCCCTTTGGGACGTCCAAGATGCGCAATTACGACCACCTTGGCGCCGGCCGCTTGAAGCTCACCAATTGTTGGCAAACTGGCACGGATTCGTCCGTCATCGGTGATTAGCCGTTCGCCAGTTTCTCCTGTAGCGAGCGGAACATTTAAGTCTGACCGGACAAGAACTACTTTCCCTGCGACATCTAGGTCGTCGAGGGTGCGCATATCTAATCGCCTAGAGGGAGGAGCCGACGAACGCGGTGAGGTCGACCAAGCGATTGCTGTAGCCCCACTCATTATCGTACCAGCCGACAACCTTGGCCAAGTTGCCATTGACATGTGTCAAACCTGAATCAAAAATACAAGAGGCTGGGTCTGTGACAATATCGCTCGACACTATTGGATCCTCGGTATAGACCAAGATGCCTTTGAGTGGGCCAGCTGCAGCTGCCTTAATGGCACCGTTGATCTCGTCCTTCGTGGCCGCAGTCTTCAATTCAACGGTCAAGTCGGTTGCGGAGCCCGTTGGTACCGGCACCCGCATTGCATACCCGTCGAGCCGGCCCTTCAACTGTGGCAGCACCAAACTGATTGCTTTGGCCGCCCCGGTACTCGTTGGGATCATGTTGATCGCCGCCGCGCGCGCACGACGAAGATCGCTGTGCGGGTAGTCGAGAATGCTTTGGTCATTGGTATACGCGTGAATCGTTGTCATCAAGCCGCGCTCAATTCCGAATGAGTCATCAAGAACTTTCGCCATCGGAGCTAGGCAATTGGTTGTGCACGAGGCATTCGAAATGATGTTGTCGGTAGCCGGGTTGTATTTGTCTTCGTTAACACCCATCACAATCGTGATGTCCTCGCCCTTGGCCGGAGCGCTGATGATTACCTTCTTGGCCCCGGCGGCAAGGTGCTTACCGGCACCCGACGCATCGGTGAAGAACCCGGTTGACTCAATGACGATATCCGCGCCAACCTTGGCCCACGGTAATGCGGCGGGGTCGCGCTCAGCAAAGACTGGGATGGTTATGCCATCGACGATGATGGCGCCGTCAACCGCTTGAACTTCCACGCCAATTCGCCCCAAGATGCTGTCGTACTTCAATAGGTGGGCAAGGGTCTTGGTGTCGGTCAAGTCATTGATGCCGACTATTTGAATATCGGCGCCGCTAGCGCGCATTGCTCGATAAAAGTTTCTGCCAATACGCCCGAACCCGTTTATGCCAACCTTGATGGTCACTAGAACTCCTCGGTCGATGAACTTTGGGACAGAAACCTTAATGTAAGCGAAACGAATGCTACCGGCCGTTAAGAGTCTTCATCATCGGGGCCGAGTGCCGATTCGGTGTCCGGAATCCCTAGATCACTCGCCCGCTTATCGGCTAGCGCCAAGAGCCGGCGAATGCGACCAGCGATGGCGTCCTTGGTCATCGGCGGGTTGGCCAAGGCTCCTAGCTCTTCCAAACTGGCCTGCTGGTGTTCAAGGCGCAAACGCCCGGCGACGGCCAAATGATCAGGGACCTCATCACCGAGAATTTCAAGAGCTCGCTGCACTCGAGCTCCGGCTGCGACCGCGGCACGAGCTGAACGTCGGAGGTTGGCATCATCGAAATTAGCCAGCCTGTTTGCGGTGGCCCGCACTTCACGGCGCATGCGCCGTTCTTCCCATGCCATCATTGATTCATGGGCACCAAGGCGGGTGAGCATCGCCCCGATTGCATCGCCATCGCGGATCACCACGCGGTCAACCCCGCGCACCTCGCGCGATTTGGCCGGTATCCCAAGCCTTCTGGCCGCACCCACCAATGCCAATGCCGCCTCCGGGCCCGGGCAGGTAATTTCAAGTGACGAAGACCGGCCCGGTTCGGTTAAAGAACCGTGCGCCAAGAATGCCCCTCGCCAAGCAGCCTCGCACTCGCCTACCCCACCGGACACGATGACCGGCGGTAGCCCTCGTACTGGGCGACCGCTGGCATCAACGATGCCGGTTTGCCGCGCAAGTGCCTCGCCGCCTTCAACCACCCGAACTAAATAGCGCGAGGTTTTGCGCAAACCACTTGGTTGCACGACGACGATTTCACTCTCGTGGCCGTAGATATCGAAAAGATCCTTCTTAAGGCGTCGAGCGGTTGCTCCGGTGTCAAGATCGGCTTCGATGACAATATGGCCCGCAACTAAGTGCAAGCCTCCGGCGAATCGCAAGATTGTCGCAACCTCGGCTTTGCGGCAACTTGCCTTGTTGATCACAACCCGGCTGAGTTCATCCTTTACCGCCGCAGTCATTGCCATAGCGGGTATCTTGCCATGTATCGCAAGGACCGTTGGTCGGTACCGACTTTCGCCTTCAAAGCACAGATCCGATAGCCACCGCGAGGCGGTCAGGATCATGCTCACCGAGGCGGGTACCGCGTGGGTAGGCAAGGGCATTTAATACCAGCTCAGCGCCAAAGTGTTCGCAACTTCTGGCGAGGGCACCTAGGTCGTCGACGTGGCCCGGATCTGCGATTACCACATCAATGGGTAAAGCCGGCACCAGGTCGGCGAGAACCACCAGATGACGCGCCACCGAGAGTCCCGACATTTCGGTGTCACTATTTGGATCCAGATTGAGCACGAGGATTCTCTTAGCAGCACTCTCTGTTATCGCACGCGCCAAATCTGGAAGCAATAGATTTGGCATTACCGAGGTGTACCAAGATCCCGGCCCCATCACAATGACATCAGCGCGCGCTACCGCTTCAATGGCCTCCGCACAAACAGGAGCATCCGCCGGCTCTATCCGAATACCCACGATGGTGCCCGGTGTGGTCGCGACCGCCACCTGACCTCGCACAATTGCAGTATGTCTTGGATTTATCGGATCCAGCCCTTGCACATCAGCAATGATTTGCAGGGGCGCAGTACTGCAGGGCAAGACTCGACCCTGTGCCTCAAGTAGGGCGCCAACCCAGTCCAATCCAATAACCAGATCATTGGTTTGTTCCCAAAGTGCGCAAATCAGCAAATTGCCAATGGAGTGGCCGCTCAAATCGCCTTCTCCACCGAATCGGTGCTGCACCACCTGGCTCCATGTGCGGCCCCAAGTGTCGTCACCACATAGGGCAGCAAGGGCCATCCGCAAATCCCCCGGGGGTAGCACGCCGAATTCCTCGCGTAAACGGCCGCTGGAGCCACCGTCATCCGCCACACCGACTACGGCCGTGATTTGATCAGTGACTCGGCGCAGGGCTCTTAAGGTGACGGCCAACCCGTGGCCACCGCCTAGGGCGACAACGCGTGGACCGGCCCCCTTAAACTCCAAGGCACCTCGCTTACTCACTCGCGACCTAGGTCTCGGTGCACCACCAGAGTTTCAATCCCATCAGTACGCAATCGGGTGGCCAACTCTTCGGACATCGCGACACTTCGATGCTTTCCCCCGGTGCATCCGACAGCGATGGTCGCATAGCGCTTGCCCTCTTCAACGTATCCGGGGGCGATAACCCCAACTAGCCGCGTATATAGCTCCAAAAAAGTCTGCGCAGCCGGCTGCCCTAACACCGTCCTGGAAACCGGTTCGTCAAGTCCATTAAGGGGCCTCAACTCGGCCGTCCAGTGTGGGTTGGGCAAAAATCGCACATCAGCAACTAAATCTGCATCCACCGGGATGCCATACTTAAACCCGAATGACATGACTGTGGCGCGCAGAGCCATTACATCCTCATGCCCGAATGCAGCTTCAATCTTGCGGCGCAAATCATGAACATTTAGCGCGGTGGTATCGATTACCACGTCAGCGATTGCCCGCATATCTCCGAGTGCAATGCGCTCAGCGGTCAAGCCGTCGGTAATTCGCAAGCTGCCTTGCAGTGGGTGCGGACGCCTAGAACTTTCGAAGCGACGAACTAGTGACTCATCGGATGACTCAAGAAAAAGCGTACGAACCGGAATCCCTTCCCGACCTAGTGACTCAAGGGTACGGTTGAGATCGCGGAAGAAGGATTTACCGCGCACATCTACGACAACTGCGATCCGCGAAATATCTTCACTCCCGCGGGCTAACTCAACAGCTTGCTGCAACATGGACGGAGGTAGGTTGTCGATCACAAACCAACCAATATCTTCAAGCACATGTGCTGCCGTAGACCTTCCGGCACCAGACATCCCGGTAACCAGAACTACATCGAAGCTGCCTGAGTCAGCACTAACCATCCGTGTTCACGTCCCCTCCTTGAGTATCAAGTTGCGTCTGATCATTTAGCGCTGCCGCAATTGTCGCAGCAAGTACCGGGCCGATCCCAGCAACCGTACTCAATTCAGGCACAGATGCTGCGCGTAGCGCACGCACGCTCCCAAAATGTCGTAGCAACGCCTTAGCCCGGACAGGACCAAGCCCCGCAATATCGTCAAGGGCACTGGCTGTCGAACGCTTACCTCGGCGCTTTCGATGCAGACCGATCGCCGTGCGGTGTGCCTCATCGCGCACTCGCTGAAGTAGGTACAAGGCCTCACTGGTTCTCGGCAAGATAACCGGATCAGGATCATCAGGGAGCCACACCTCTTCGAGGCGTTTGGCCAAGCCGATTACTGGCACATCGGTTATTCCAGCCGCCATCAACGCATCCTGAGCCGCCCGAACCTGTGGTTGACCGCCATCGATCACTAATAGCCCCGGCGGGTAGGCGAAAAGGCGCCTTTGCTCGTCGGCTGGTGCATCCACGATTTCATCATCACGTGACTTAAATCGCCGGGCCACCACCTCTGCCACCGCACCGGTGTCATCTGCAGTGACCGTCTTAATGATGAAGCTTCGGTAGTCACGTTTCTTCGGCAAGGCGTCCTCGAAAACCACCAAAGACGCAACGGTGTCTTGGCCCTGCAAGGTCGAGATATCAATGCATTCGATCCGCAAGGGTGCGTCGGCCAAGCCCAGCGCCTCCTTCAACTCCTGCAGGGCCTTGCTCCGCGCAGAAATATCCGAGGATCTCCGCAACTTATGTAGCGTCAACGTGTGTTGCGCATTAGCTGCAGCCGTCTCCATTAATGCTCGCTTATCGCCGCGCTGTGGTACGCGTACCGATACTGCTGAACCGCGCTTTTGCGTGAGCCATGCTTCCCACACGCTATTGGACTCCAAGGCTACAGAAATCAACACTTCACGGGGAATATCGATTTCGTCATCGTAGATTCGTTGCAGCACTCTCCCCAGATAGCCGCTGCTAGTGATCTCCTCAGACTTCTCAAGAATGAAGCCACGCTCACCACGAATCCGGCCGTCGCGCACATGGAAGATTTGAACTCCGGCTTCAAGTGTGTCTTCGACCATTGCCACTACATCTGCATCAGTGCCATCCGCGAAGACAACGGCATTGCGCTCCATGACTGCACGAAGTGCTCCAACTCTATCTCGCAAGCGGCCGGCTTCCTCATAACTTTGTGACTTCGAGGCGGCCAGCATTGAACGCTCAAGGTCTCTGATAAACGACTCACCCTGACCTGCCATAAATGAGCAGAAGTCATTAACCAGCACTCGATAATCCGCGGGGCTAATTCGATCTACGCATGGAGCACTGCACTTGCCGATGTATCCGAGTAGGCATGGGCGCCCTACCTGCTTGGCCCTCCGATAGACCCCGTCACGGCAGGATCGAATGGGGAATACTTTCAATACCTGATCAAGGGTGTCGCGGATCGCCCAAGCGTGGGCGTAAGGGCCGAAGTACCTCGTACCTTTTCGCTTGGCCTCCCGCACTACAGAAACCCGCGGGTACTCCTCACCAACGGTCACCGCAAGATATGGGTAGGTCTTGTCATCACGAAATTTCACATTGAAGCGCGGGTCGAACTCCTTAATCCAGGCAAACTCAAGAGTCAGTGCCTCAACCTCGGTACCAACCACCACCCAGTCAACGCTCATTGCACTTTCCACCAGTGACCGTGTTCTGGAGTGTAGCGTCTCCGGATCAGCGAAATAACTACCCAACCGCGACCGCAAGTTCGTGGCTTTACCAACGTAAATGACGCGCCCATGCACATCACGAAAACGATAAACCCCAGGGACAGTGGGGATATCTCGCGGGCGTGGCGGGGTCACAAGGCTTGACGTTAGCCCAAGGACAAATTACGCCAGGACGATGCTGTCGCCCTGCACCGCGATGGAGGCAGCCGTCAGCCCCTCCACAGCCGGGCCTTGCACCACGGCGCCGTCTTCGGCCGAAAACAGTGACCCGTGGCACGGACAAACAATTTGGTTTTCCGCCACCTCGGAGACTAGGCAGCCCTGATGTGGGCAGATCGCGGTAAAAGCCTTGAAAGTGCCAGCTGTCGGCTGGGTAATTACGATAGGTGGTTCGGGGACGATCACTCCCCCGCCGACGGGAATCTCACTTACCGATGCCAACGCCCCAGCTGCCGGTGTGGTCGCGGGCGCCGTAGTCGGAGTGGCGGCGGCCGGCGCCCCGGAAGCCGATGCGCCAGTGGTCGCTTCGGTTGTAGTCGATCCTGCTCCCCCACAGGCCGCCAAGGCCCCACCGGCAAGTACCAAGCCGCCCGCGGTCAAAATCCTGCGGCGCTGAACATCTACGTGCTCGGTTTCCATGATTTCTCCTTAGTCGTCAGCCGGCCTTGGCCCTCTTAAGTTTAGGTGCAGATATACCAAGTCGCTCGCGGAGAAAATCACCCGTGAAACTACCCGCTGTCGTGGCCACGGTTTCCGGAGTTCCGGTTGCGATCACCTGCCCACCACCTGATCCACCTTCGGGACCCATGTCGATTACCCAGTCGGCCGTCTTGATGACATCGAGATTATGTTCAATCACAACCACGGTGTTGCCCTTGTCAACGAGTGACTGCAGCACACCGAGTAATTTGCGGATATCCTCGAAGTGCAATCCTGTCGTTGGCTCGTCGAGCACGTAGATGGTGCGCCCGGTGGAGCGCTTTTGGAGTTCAGCAGCCAACTTCACCCGCTGTGCCTCACCACCGGACAGGGTCGGTGCTGACTGCCCCATCCGCACATAACCCAGCCCGACATCCACAAGGGTTGACAGGTGCCGGGCAATCGGTGGCACGGCGGCGAAAAACTCAAGGGCTTCTTCGATCGGCATATTGAGCACATCCGAGATGGTCTTGCCCTTGAAATGCACCTCGAGTGTTTCACGGTTGTATCGCGATCCAAGACACACTTCACAGGGCACATAAACATCGGGTAGAAAATTCATTTCGATCTTGATGGTGCCATCACCTGAACAGGCCTCGCACCGCCCGCCCTTCACATTGAAACTAAAGCGCCCCTGCAAGTACCCGCGCACCTTTGCCTCGGGGGTCTCTGCAAATATCTTGCGTACATGATCGAAAACCCCGGTATAAGTAGCCGGGTTGCTGCGCGGGGTGCGACCGATCGGGCTCTGATCAACGTGCACCACTTTATCAATATGCTCAAGCCCGGTGACTTTCTTGTGCTTACCCGGCACCAACCGTGCCCCGTTTAGATCACGGGCCATTACATTAAACAAAACATCATTGACAAGGGTTGATTTACCCGATCCACTGACCCCGGTTACGGCAATCATGGTGCCTAGCGGGAAGTCCACTGTCACGTTACGCAGATTGTGTTCAGCAGCTCCATGCACGGTAATAACCCGATCGGACACCGGCCGCCGAACCATTGGCACGTCGATAGCGCGAGCACCCGATAAGTATTGTCCGGTGATTGACGCCGGCTCAGCGAGTAAATCCGCCAGGGTGCCGCTGACGACAATTTCACCACCGTGCTCACCGGCGCCCGGCCCGATGTCGACGATCCAGTCGGCGGTGCGAATTGTGTCCTCATCATGCTCGACAACGATCAGCGTATTACCTAAATCCCTAAGCCTGATCAGAGTGTCAATCAACCGGTGATTATCGCGCTGGTGCAACCCAATACTTGGCTCATCCAGCACGTATAAAACCCCAACCAGCCCTGAGCCAATTTGCGTCGCCAGACGAATTCGCTGGGCCTCGCCACCGGCTAAGGTACCGGCCGGGCGATCAAGTGATAGGTAATGTAAACCGACATCCATCAAAAATTGGAGCCGCTCATTCACCTCTTTGAGCACCCGCGTGGCAATCGTGGCATCGCGCTTGGAGAGCTTTAAACCGATTAAAAGCTCTGCCATCTTGCCGATTGGTAATCCGGCGATCTCGGCGATCGAGTGTCCGCTGATTGTCACTGCCAGTGACAACGGCTTGAGCCTGGCGCCATCGCAAGCCGCACAAGGTACTTCGCGCATGAATCCCTCGAAGCGCTCACGGGAAGCGTCGCTGTCGGATTCTGAGTGGCGCCGCTCGATGTATGGGATCACGCCTTCGTAGGTTGTGTAATAGGAGCGCTGACGGCCGTACCTATTGCGATACTTGACATGCACTTCGGTGTCGTGGCCATAGAGCAGCGCCTTCTTTGCGCGGGCCGGTAATTTCTGCCACGGGCTCTCCATATCGATATCAAGTTCTTCACACAATGTCTCGACAAGTCGCTTGAAATAATCGGACACATTGCCGCCCGCCCATGGCGCTATGGCTCCTTCTCGAACACTCAACTCGCCATTTGGCACCACCAAATCGGGTTCGACTTCGCGCCGAGTACCCAGACCGGTGCACTCTGGGCAGGCCCCGAATGGTGAATTGAAAGAGAAGGACCGCGGCTCAAGCTCTTCGAATGAAACACCGCACTTCATGCAGGCAAGGTGCTCACTAAATATTCGTTCGCGGTTGGGATCCTTCTCGGGTAGATCAATGAAGTCAAGAACAACAATCCCACTTGATAGGCGCAGCGCCGTCTCCACCGAATCCGTCAAACGTCGACGCGACTCAGCTTTAACCGCGAGGCGGTCCACCACCACATCAATACTGTGTTTTTCCTGTTTTTTAAGTATTGGCACTTCATCTAGGCCGACCACGACACCATCAACGCGTACGCGCGAGTACCCCTGCGACTGCAGTTGCCTGAACATCTCGCTGTATTCACCCTTGCGCTCACGCACCACCGGCGCCAGCACCTGAAACTTGGCGCCCGCGGTTAATTCAAGAACTTGATCGACGATTTGCTGGGGCGCCTGCCTCGCGATTGCTGAGCCGCAGTCTGGGCAGTGAGGCTTCCCGATACGGGCATAAAGCAGTCGCAAGTAGTCATAAACCTCAGTGATAGTGCCAACGGTTGATCGTGGGTTACGCGATGTTGATTTCTGGTCAATTGAGACCGCCGGCGATAGCCCCTCGATGAAATCCACATCAGGCTTGTCCATCTGGCCCAAAAACTGCCGAGCGTAAGCCGAAAGGCTTTCGACATATCTACGCTGGCCTTCAGCAAAGATCGTGTCAAAGGCGAGGCTGGATTTTCCGGACCCTGATAGGCCGGTGAAGACAATGAGGGAGTCGCGCGGTAACTCCAGCGAGACGTCTTTAAGGTTGTGCTCGCGGGCACCGCGAACCACCAACTGGTCTGGCACTAGGAAGCCTCCGGGGAATCGGGTTTCCGCCTTGAATTGGACGGAGACGCAAATGTATACCGGAAAGGTAAAAGTCGGTGGCCGTGCCGATGTCCACGAGCTTTACAACCTCAGTGTCAGCAAGCTTGCTGTGGGGCCCTACAACAACAACGCCTACCTCCTTCGCTGTCGGCGAACAGGGGTTCAGCTCCTAATTGACGCCCCGAGTGAACCAGTGCAGCTTCTTGCACTCATTGGAGCCGACGGCATCCAGACCGTGATTACCACCCATAGCCACCATGACCACTGGGGAGCACTCGTGGAGGTGATTGCAGCCACCGGCGCTCAAACGGCTGCGCATTTCCTCGACGCACCCGATATCCCGGTCCCAACCGATCGCCTGCTGGCAGATCAAGATGAAGTGGCTTTTGGAGACTGCACCCTGACCGCCATCCACCTGGTCGGGCATACCCCTGGATCAATTGCCCTTCTCTACCGTGATCCAGATGGCCCCCCGCATCTATTTACTGGTGACTGTCTATTCCCCGGCGGTGTTGGTAATACCGAGCAGGATGCGGCCCGCTTTACGTCGCTCCTGGGTGATGTGACAACAAAACTTTTCGACCGCCTGCCCGATGAGACCTGGGTCTATCCGGGGCACGGACATGACACCGATATTGGCAGCGAACGGCCCAATCTAGCTACTTGGCGTGAGCGCGGCTGGTAAATATTATTGGCGCTGGCCTTGTCGATCTCGCGCGCCTAGTCAGTCGGGGGATTTGGTGCGCAGGCTCGCGACAATGGTAATGCTAAGCACCGCAACTATAAACACCAACGAAAACCAAACAGGTATTAGTGGGACTGGTATTTCGGTGGTTGCGTGAATAGCCTCAAGAACTAACTTGACGCCGATGAATGTCAAGATAATCGCCAAGCCCTTGTTCAAGTGATGTAACTTGGTGAGGAATCCCTTTAGCAGGAAAAATAATTGGCGTAGGCCCATCAAGGCAAACGCATTAGCTGCAAATACGAGATACGCCTCACTGGTGATTCCGAATACAGCCGGGATACTGTCCAGTGCAAAAAGCAGATCGGTGGTCCCGATGGCAATCATCACCATCGCCATCGGGGTTAGCATCCGGTGACCATCAATACGCACAGTTAGCGCCGTGCCGTGAAACTCAGTGGTGGTCGGAAATCTGCGCCCAACAAAACGTACAAATCCATTGCCTTCAGGGTCAGGGTCACCACCCTTATCCGTCCAGACCTTGTAGGCCGTATAAAACAAGAAGGCACCAAAAAGGAAAAATACGCCAGTGAATCGGGCAATAAGTTCAGCTCCAATGACGATAAGAACGGCCCGCAAGATCAGCGCAATTACAATTCCAACAAGCAACACCCGATGCTGGTGCACATCTGGTACCGCGAAGGCCGTCATGATGATCAAGAAGACGAAAAGGTTGTCAACACTGAGTGAATACTCGGTCAGGTATCCGGCCGTGAACTGCCCAGCGAAAGACCACCCAAAGTAGAACCCCACGAATATCGCGAAAAGGACCGCCAGAGAGATGTAGAAAACTACCCAGCGTGCCGCATCCGTCGAGCCAAAATGGTGCGGGCGTCGATCAACAATTATTAGGTCAACCGTGATGATCCCGATAAGTCCAACTACGGTCACAGCCCACAGCCACATCGGCACATCCATCAGTTAGCCTCTCTCATCCCGCGCAACTCACGCTTTAGATCGCCGACTTCATCCCGCAAACGGGCGGCGAGTTCGAAATGCAAATCGGCCGCGGCCTGATGCATCTGCTTGGTCAAATCGTCGATCAGTGAAACTAGTTCGGTTTCGGGCGCACCCGCCATGCGAGAGCTCTTGAGCCTGTTAGTAGATTCTTGCATGAGTGCCGCAGTGTCTGCATCTTCCCTAGCCAAAAGATCGGTTATATCTGCGATCTTCTTTCGGAGCGGCTGCGGATCAACACCATGTGACTCATTGAAGGCAACCTGAATTGCCCGTCGACGATTGGTCTCATCGATCGCTTTTCGCATGGATGGTGTAATTTTATCGGCGTACATATGTACCTGACCCGACACATTTCGTGCGGCTCGCCCAATCGTCTGGATCAAAGACGTTTCAGATCTCAAAAACCCTTCCTTGTCGGCATCAAGGATGGCAACAAGGGAGACCTCTGGCAGGTCAAGGCCCTCCCGCAAAAGATTGATGCCCACTAGTACATCGAAGACGCCAAGTCTTAACTCTCTGAGCAGTTCAACTCGCCGTAACGTGTCGACCTCCGAGTGGAGGTATTGCACTCGAACCCCATTTTCGACCAAGTAATCGGTTAGATCCTCGGCCATTCTCTTGGTTAAGGTGGTAACGAGCACGCGCTCACTCCTAAGGGCACGATGTCGAATTTCGTCCATCAGATCATCAATCTGCCCTTGGGTTGGCTTCACCACCACCTCCGGGTCGACCAACCCGGTTGGCCGAATAACTTGCTGCACCACGTCGCCTTCGACCTTGCCAAGTTCATATGACCCGGGTGTGGCCGACAGATAAACCGTTTGGCCGATGCGCTCTGAGAACTCGGTGAACCGAAGCGGCCGGTTATCCATGGCACTCGGCAGCCTGAAACCATGCTCCACCAAGGTGCGTTTACGGCTCATGTCGCCCTCATACATGGCACCGATCTGCGGCACTGTTACATGCGACTCATCTATCACCATAAGAAAATCATCGGGGAAATAGTCGATCAGACAGTTAGGTGGGCTACCAGGCTCGCGACCATCGATATGGCGTGAGTAGTTCTCAATACCGGCGCAACTGCCGACCTGGCGCATCATTTCGATGTCATAGGTGGTTCGCATCCGCAGCCGCTGCGCCTCAAGGAGTTTGCCCTGCCCTTCGAACTCGGCTAGTCGTAGCTCCAACTCAGCTTCGATTCCCGCTATTGCGCGATCCATTCGCTCCGGGCCGGCCACGTAGTGAGTTGCCGGGAATACGTAGATCTCTTGATCCTCGGTGAGGATTTCACCCGTAACCGGATGCAGGGACATCAACCTTTCGATCTCATCGCCAAACATCTCAATCCGTACGGGATGGTCTTCATAAACCGGGTAGACCTCAACTGTGTCGCCCCGGACCCTAAATGTGCCTCGCTGAAATGCGATGTCATTTCGCGTATATTGGATGTCGACGAATGCCCGGAGTAATGTATCGCGCTCCATGGTCTCACCTACGCGTAGCCGCACCATGCGATCGACATACTCCTGCGGTGTTCCGAGGCCATAAATTGCCGATACCGTTGCAACAACCAAAACATCACGCCGCGTTAGCAGACTGTTCGTGGCTGAATGACGCAGTCGCTGGACTTCTTCATTCAGCGAAGAATCCTTTTCAATATAGGTATCACTTTGTGGCAGGTATGCCTCAGGTTGGTAGTAGTCGTAATATGAGACGAAATACTCAACCGCATTATTCGGCAATAATTCTCGAAATTCAGTGGCCAATTGTGCGGCCAAGGTCTTATTCGGGGCCATCACCAAAGCCGGTCGCTGCAGTGCTTCGACCAGCCATGCGGTCGTCGCGCTTTTGCCCGTACCCGTGGCCCCCAGTAGCACGTTGTCACGCTCACCGGCCAGAATCCGC